>DATKHZ010000121.1:0-3787 GCA_035509995.1 Acidimicrobiales bacterium
TGGAGCACCTGGTACGCCAGGCCCCGACCCAGTGGCACCTGTTACAGCCGAACTGGCCGGGGGATCCCGCGCTCCACAGGCCCGCCGAATGGGCTCGGCAGGAGACCCGTGCGCTCATGTTGCCGCGGGTCGCGCAATGACCGGAAGCAGAGGCGGGACCGGAAGCAGAGGCGGGACCGGAATCAGAGGCGGGACCGGAAGCAGAGGCGGGACCGCGGGGCCGGCGTGCTTCGGGTAGGCCTGGTTTGCCCGTACAGCCTCAGCATCCCGGGCGGGGTGCAAGGCCAGGTCCTGGGCATCGCGAGAGCGCTCCGCTCGATGGGAGTGGAGGCCCGCGTGCTCGCTCCTTGCGACGGTCCGCCACCAGACCCGTGGGTTTCTCCCCTCGGTGCTTCGGTCCCGGCGGCGGCCAACGGGTCTGTCGCCCCGATCGCCCCGGACCCGGCTGCGTCGTTGCGAACGATACGGGTGCTGCGCGACGAGCGCTTCGACATCATCCATCTTCACGAACCGCTGGTGCCTGGCCCGACCCTGACCGCCCTGCTGTTCAGCGATGGGCCATTGGTCGGGACCTTCCACCGAGCGGGCACGATCTCGTGGTACAGGGCGATGCGAGGGCCCGGGCGCTGGGCGACACGGCGGCTGGGCCTTCGTTGTGCCGTCTCTGTGTTGGCACTGGAGACTGCTCGCCAGACCCTGGGCGGCGAGTACGAACTCCTTTGGAACGGTATAGACATCCGGCTCGGTTCGACGGTGGAGGCGTGGCCAGGCTCAGGGCCGACGGTCCTGTTCCTAGGCCGCCATGAGCCCCGCAAGGGCCTGGCCGTACTAGTCGAGGCGGTAGTGCGCCACGGGGTCGAGGCCAAGATCTGGGTTGCCGGCGAAGGGCCGCAGACGGCTTCGTTGAAGGAGGCCACTCTCGGCGACTCTCGTTTCGAGTGGCTCGGCGTGATTAGCGAAGACGAAAAGCTGCGCCGCCTGCGCGGAGCCGACGTCCTCGCCGCACCTTCTCTGCGCGGGGAAAGCTTCGGCATGGTGTTGCTGGAGGGGATGGCAGCCTGCACTCCAGTTGTTGCGAGCGACATCCCGGGCTATGCGAATGTGGCCCGTCCATCCAAGGACGCGATCCTTGTGGCCCCCGGGGATGCCGCGGCCTTGGCCGGCGGGCTGCGGGAGGCGCTCGCCGGAGGGCCGGTGATAAAGGCGATGACCGAGTCGGCCTACGAACGGGCCGCGGAGCTCTCCCTCGATTCGCTCGCCCGCCGCTATCTCGAGCTCTACGAACCGCTACTGGCTAAACGTTAGGGAGCCATCGGGCGGGACGTGAAATGCGGCACACCCCCGCAGTCGGCCGTCCGCGCGGCAGTAGCTTTTGAAAACAACGCGGAAAGGTCGGCCCCGTGGGAGGTTTCGGTGCGGTTGTCCACTAGGCAGCGCGGCTACTTCGACGCCCTGGGCGTCCTCATTTGCGAGGTCGTGCTGCTGGCCGTCCTGTTGAAGACCGGTTCACTGCTCGGGACTGTCGACCTCTCCCATTTCGCAACTTGGCTTGGGGCGACAAGCCCGCAGCGGGTTGTCACGGCTTGGCTCCGTCTGCTCGGTACCGCGGTTTCGGGCTGGCTGCTGCTCACCACCGTGTTCTACGGGGCTGCGGCATTCAGCGGCAAGCGGGGGTTCATCCACCGGGCCCGCCCGGTGACGCTGCCCATGCTTCGCCGGATCTTGGACGCCATGGCCGCGGCGTCGGTGGCGGCATCATCCATCGGCAGCACTGCTGCATTGGCCAGCGCTACCTCTCCCTCCCACCCAGCTGCAGCGGTGCGACCCCTGCGCCCGCCCCGACCTGTGGCCTTGGCCGAAGCCCGGGCGGCGCGGGACCTCGTCGGACCTCCGAGCGTCGCTAGTTCGGCAGTTGGCCGCCATTTCCCACACCCCGGCACCCTCGATCACGAGCTTCCCGGCAGACCCATGCCCGCCGCCAATCCGAGAGAGGTACCGAGCCAAGCAAATGGTTTTGCCGGGCTACCCAGGGGCACCAAGGTCGTCGTCGTGGAACCCGGCGACTGCCTCTCGGTGCTGGCCGAGCACCACCTTGGTGACTGGCGCCTGGACAGCGAAATCGAAGCCCTCAATTTCGGCCGCCTGCAACCGGACGGGCGTACGCTTGTGAACGACCACTGGATATACCCGGGCTGGGTGCTCGTGATGCCGCCGAACGCTGTCGGGGCCCAGGTCGTGGGCGGGCCCAGTGCAGAGGGCCCGCCGGCCCCGAGCGAAATGCCGCCGTTCGCTGTACCGTTCGCGGCGCCAGCGTTGGCCCATCACCCCGCTCCAGCCGAACACCCCTCTCCAGCCGCACACCCGGCGCTAGTCGAACACCAGGCGCTAGTCGAACACCAGACGCCGGCCAAACACCAGGCGTCAGCCGTACACCTCGTTCCGGCAGGTGACGCGCGCCCGCCCGAACACCCGGAGCCACCCGGTCACGCAACCGCTGAGCCGGCAAAGCCCGCTCCGCCCAAGCGCGCCCTGACCAAGCGCCCTCCGACCAAGCGCGCGGCAGTAGCGCCGCTAACCGAGCCCGGGCCCGTTCCCGCAAGCACGGTTCATCTCGATCGGGACAGGCGCGCCCCGGCCCACGGCCGTTATGAGCTGGTCGCGGTCGCCGGCGTGGCGGCGATCGCAGCCGCCGGGATCATCTGGCGGCTGGACTCGTCAAGGCGCGAGCAGCAGCACGCTCGCTCGAGAGGTCGGCTTATCTCGCCGAACCGGCCGGCGGTGCAGGCGGTTGAACGCCGTGCTCGAGCGATCGCCAGCGAGGAGGCGATGCGCTGGGTTGACCTCGGGCTTCGTTACCTGAGCGGCCTTGTCGAACAGCAGTCGCTCGACAAAATGGGGCCCATCCCGTCCGTGGTCCTCGTCCATGCCGGTCAACGAGGCTTCGGGGTCCTTGTCTCACCAGCCATCAAAGGGCCCCTTGGGTGGTTTGAGGCGAGTGAAGATGGCACGAAGTTGCTCTTGGACGCGGAGATAACACTGGAGGATCTTCAAGCTCTCGCGACCGACCGGTGGCCGGCCTGGCCGGCACTTGTGAGCCTCGGAAATGACGCCGACGGAGCCTTACTGTTCAACCTCGAGCACGCGGGTTCCCTTTCGGTCGAAGGTCCGAGCAAACAGGTCGAGGGAACTCTGCTGCACATCGCATTGGAACTGTCCAGCCAACCATGGTCAGACGAAATGCTTGCCGGGCTGTACTTGATAGGGGATTGCGCCCTGGACGGACGGCTTAGAGGGGCACAAAGAGTTGCTGACGAAGAGGCGATGGACTTGGCAGAGAGGCTGGACCGGATATCGGCGGCTCAGCAGGAGGTCGCGGGGTCTCTTTCGCTTTCTGCACTGCGGGCCGTCGCTTGCGAAGCGCAGCCCAATGTTGCTGTCGCCTTCCCCGGGGCCCCACCAGGTGCCCTGCGATGCCTAGCGGAAGCGGCTGTCCCAGAGCGCAGCGGGATCGTCGTCGCAGGAGCCGGGCCGTTTACCGGCGCGCGGTGGAACCTGGTCATCGGGACTAAGGGAGCCGCCTCACTTAGCGGCGTTGTAGACGAACGGCCAGTGTCGTTCGATTTGGAGCTGGAACGTGACCCCGAGGAGGTGGGCTTGTTGAGTGAGGCTCTGGGAGCCACCGTTGAGCGGGAGGGCAGCCCCGCCGAGCAATGCGTTATGAGACCCGCGCTGGCCGGGAGTGTCATCGACATCCGGACGAGCAGCGCCCCGCCAGAGCGCGGCGAGG
>DATKHZ010000122.1:0-5268 GCA_035509995.1 Acidimicrobiales bacterium
CCCAAGCCCTACATCCGCATCGTCCCCCAGCCGAGCTGACCCCTCGCCAACCCGGCACATCCGCACAGCATCTATGCATATAGGAGGAACCGTGAGCGTTCATTACAAGCACGATGGAATTGCAACATTCGAAGCGACGAACGAGGAGATCTTCCGGTACATGAGCGCCGGCGATCACCACCACGCCGCGTTCAAGAGCCACCACCTTGTCGGCATATCCGACAACGTCGTGACCGTAGAGGCCGAGATCTACAACCCCGACGGGTCGACCTTTACGACAACCATCCAACATCGGCTCGATCCTCCGAAGGGGGTCGAAACGACTATGGTCGGCGGACCTTTTGATGGAGCCAGGTTCGTCCACAGCTATACGTCGATCGGCGATAAGACCAAGGTGGATTTGGAAGGCGAGTTCCCGTCGTTCCCAGGGATGCCCGAAACCGACGAGCTCCGCATGATCGACGGCTTTTTCTCCGCCGTCTTTGCCGAGGACACGGCCACCCTGCGCACATGGTCCTGAGCGCTTCCCGGTGGAGCAGGCACGTAGAGCCCGTCGCCGCCCATGGTCCCGCTCCGAGAGCGGGCCAGCGGCGGCGGGCGATCGAGAGCCCGGTGGGCAGCCGCAATTTTCTTGAGTGCCCCCGGTTTGTGCAGCAAAGGGCCATCAACCCTAAAGTGTGGCGGCAGAGCCGAGAATCGTCCATATGGGCAAGAGGAGTTCTCTGATGCGAGTATTGGTGCTGGGTGCCGGATTTGGCGGCCTGGAGTTGACGACAAGGCTGTCAGAAGAGTTCGGCGACGAGGTCGAGGTCGTGCTGATCGACCAGGCCGACGGATTTGTGTTCGGCTTCTCGAAGCTCGACGTCATGTTCGGGCGCACCGTGGCGGAGGCAGTACGACATCCCTACCGCGACCTGGTCAAGCCCGGCGTGCGCTTCGTGCAGACCACGATCCGGGCCATCGACCCGGCGGGACGCAGCGTCGAGACCGACGCTGGCCGTTTCGAGGGCGACGTGATGGTCGTCGCCCTCGGCGCGGATCTCGATCCCGGAGCCACTCCAGGGCTTGTCGAAGCGGGGCATGAGTTCTACACGCTGGCCGGCGCGTTCGCCCTGCGGGACGTGCTTTCAGACTTCGACGGAGGGCGAGTGATCGTCGGTGTCACCTCCACGCCCTTCAAATGTCCACCCGCGCCGAGCGAAACGGTCTTGTTGGTGCACGACTACCTGGCTGCTCGTGGGCTGCGGGACCGGTCCGAGATCTCTCTCGTCATGCCCTTGCCGAGGCCTATCCCGCCATCGCCAGTGGCATCGGAGGCGCTGGTCGACGCCTTCGCCCAGCGCGATATCGGCTGGTTCCCCAACCAAGTGATTCGCGAACTCGATCCGACCACCAAAACGGCCCGGCTCGCCGACGGCACCGAAATGCCCTTCGACCTGTTCCTCGGAGTCCCGGCCCATCACGTGCCCGCGGTCGTCGCGGAATCGGGGATGACCGTCGAGGGATGGATCCCGGTCAATCCCCTCACCCTCGAGACCTCGTACCCGGGGGTGTTCGCGGTCGGAGACGTTACCAGCGTCGGGACGCCGAAGGCCGGGGTGTTCTCCGAGCGACAGGCGGCCGTGGCAGCCCAGCGCATCATCGCGCTCATCCGAGGCGGCCCCGCGACCTCCGAGTATGACGGCTACGGCCTGTGCTACCTCGAGTTCGGACATGAACAAGTGGCCCGAGTCGGAGTCACGTTTCGGAGCGGGCAACCGCCCACGGGCACCTATGAGGCACCGTCGGAGTTGCTGGCAGCCGAGAAGGCCGAATTCGGGTCCAGCCGCATACAGCGGTGGTTTGACCGTACCTGGACCAACGTACCTAGACAGACTTGAAACTGGAGGCATTCGTTATGACTGAGCTCACCGAACTACCCGCCCTTAGCCACAATCGAGGATTGATCGCTGATCCGGCCTCGTTTGCTCGCGATGCCAACGCGGCGTCGTGGCTGTACCTTTGCGGCGAAGCCTTTGCCGCAACCGACGGTGGGATGTCGTACGCGGACGTCGAAGCAGCCGTCGACCGATCAGTGAACATCGTGTCCGACCCACCCGTTGTGATGACCATGAGCCTGGCCCGCCAGCACATCGAGGCTCTTGACCAATTGCCTCGACCGACGCTCGTTACATGCCGCACCGGCCCGCGCTCGTCGGCGGTGATCTATCTCTACGCGGGGCTCAAAGCGGGAGCCACCGAGGAAGAGGTGATCGCCCAGGCCCAAAGCGATGGCGCGCCGTTCGTGCAATCGGACGAACTCGTCGCCTGGGTCAAACAAGGGCTCGCCGAGCTCAAATGAACCCCTCACGATCAACAAGGCAATGACCTCTGCCGACGACCCGACGATCACTGTCTACGGGGCCCCCTGGTGCCCCCATTGCAAGCGAGTGAGGAAGTTCCTCGCTGCCCACCGGGTCCCCTATGACCACGTCGACATTGATGAGCAGCCCGAGGCGATCGAGCGCCTAAAGGAGCTGCAAGGTGGCAAGCAAATCATTCCCCTGGTCGACTTTGGGGACGGGACTAACGAGGTGAACCCGAGCGACGAAGCCCTTGCGGGTCGCCTCGGCCTGACCGTCGAGGCCGATCGGTCCGCCTATGACCTCGTCATTATTGGGGGCGGGCCTGCCGGTTTGGCGGCCGCCATCTATGCCGCTCGGGAAGGCATCGATGCCATCGTCGTCGATGCCAGTGCCCTCGGTGGCCAGGCCGCGATCAGCGACCGCATCGATAACTACCCTGGGTTTCCCGACGGGATCTCGGGTGCGGAGCTGACCGATCGCTTCGTCGCCCAGGCGCGTCGCTACGGGGTGGAACTCCTGTCGGCAGTTTCGGTGACCGCCGTGGAGCACGACGGACCGGACCTCGTGACCTCACTGTCATCTGGGCAGCAGCTCACCTCGCACGCCGTAATCGTGGCCACGGGGTCGACGTACCGACGCCTCGATGTTCCCGGCGAGGCGGAGCTCATCGGTGCCGGTGTCCACTTCTGCGCCACCTGCGACGGGCCCTTCTACAAGGGGTCCGACGAACTGGTCGTCATCGGAGGCGGCAACTCAGCCTTGGAGGAGGGGCTACACCTGTCCGAGTTCGCCGATCGTGTCCGAGTGCTTGCGCGCTCTGGCCTCTCGGCCTCGCCGCTCCTCCAGGCGCGGGTCCGGTCCGATCCCAAGTTCGTCATTCATACCGACGTGGATATCGTTGAGCTGGAGGGCGAGCGGAGCAGATTTTCCGCTGTCATCGTTCGAGATCGAGAAAGCGGAGCAATCCACCGGTTCCCGGCAGCCGCCGCCTTCGTGTTCATCGGGCTCGATCCCAACAACGGCTTCCTCGGTGACGCCGTTGACCGTGACGCCGGAGGGTTTCTCGTAACCATCCCCACCATGGAGACCACGATGGCGGGCGTATTCGCGGCGGGCGATGTGCGTTCGGGGTCGACCAAGCAACTCGGTTCGGCAGTGGGCGATGGGATCGCCGCTCTTCTTATGACGCGCCGCTACCTCGAAGCCAAAAGCCTCAAGGCTGTCGCCCTCGTCGACGCCTAATCGTGCCTTAGCTTCGCCGCGCCCGGCGTGCCGATCCGTGCGGCTCGACAGCGCCAAAGTCTTTATTGTGTACTGGTTTTCGGCGAACTACGCGTCGTGTTCAGCCGTCATGTTCCACGCTGTGGGCGCCATGCTCACGCAGCCATCCGATGAGGTTCTCGCGCTGTGTTCCTTCTCCGGTGGCGGCGTCGAGCGATGTGCCCTTGGCATAGTCGGGAACCCAGTTGAGGTCCGCTCCACGTATGTACTATACCAGGGTAAGGTATAAGGCCCTAAAGATCTGGGGGACAAGCATATGGAGCGGGGATATAGCGGCCACACGGAAGACGTGCAGAAGCGTCTCAAGCGCATCGAAGGCCAAGTCAGAGGGCTACAGCGCATGGTCGAAGAGGACACTTACTGCATCGATATACTCACCCAAATCTCTGCCGCCACCAAGGCGCTGCGATCGGTCGCCCTCGAGCTTCTGGGGGACCACCTGTCCCACTGTGTCTACGACGCGCTACAAACGGGAGGTTCCGAGGCCGAATCAAAGGTCCGAGAGGCCCGGGACGCGATCGAAAGGTTGGTGCGCTCATGAACCTTTCAACGGCGCGTCGCCTCGGAGGGGCCCCGTGACATGGCTGCACGCCATTGGTCACGCCTTGGAAATCAGTGGGTCGATGACCTGGGAGATCCTCTGGGCGCTGGTGCTCGGGTTCGGGCTGTCAGCAGTCGTGCAGTCCGTCGTCCGCCGCAGCACGATCGCCCGGTTACTGGGCGACGACCGCCCGAAGACCCTGGCGATAGCGGCGGGCCTCGGAGCCGCCTCATCATCGTGCTCGTATGCCGCGGTTGCTTTGGCCCGTTCGCTGTTCCGTAAAGGGGCAAGCTTCACGGCTGCGATGGCGTTCGAGCTCGGCTCCACCAACCTGGTTGTCGAGCTTGGGGTCATCCTGGCCCTGCTCATTGGGTGGCAGTTCACCCTGGCTGAGTTCGTAGGTGGACCGCTCATGATCGTCTTGGTCGCCCTCCTCTTCCGCCTGTTCTTACGTGAGCGGCTCCTCCAATCTGCCAAGGCACAGTCCGGAAAGGGGCTGGCGGGGTGGATGGAAGGCCACGCTGCGATGGACATGAGCATCCAGGGTGAGGGAAATGTGTGGCAACGACTCCGCTCGCGGCAAGCAGCCACAGCGGTGTCCCATATCTTCGTAATGGAGTGGGCAGCTGTCATCCGCGACATCGTGGCCGGCCTGCTCATTGCTGGAGCCGTGGCTGCTTGGGTGCCGAACACCTTTTGGCGGCAACTGTTCCTCGCGGGGCACCCGGCACTGGCGAGGGTTTGGGGCCCGCTGATCGGCCCGGTCATCAGCATGCTGAGTTTCGTCTGCTCCATCGGCAATGTCCCGCTGGCCGGCGTCTTGTGGAACGGCGGCATCAGTTTCGGAGGTGTGGTCGCGTTCATCTTCGCTGACCTGATCATCGTGCCAATCCTGGTCATCTACCGGAAGTACTACGGGAGGCGGATGATGCTATTTATCCTGGCAACTTTCTATGTCACTATGGCGGTAGCGGGGTACCTAGTCGAGCTGGTGTTCGGTGGGATCGGCCTCATCCCAACTGGACGCCACGCCAAGGTGGTCCAAGCCTCGGTCCAGTGGAACTACACCACCGTGCTCAACATCATTTTCTTGGTCCTCGC
>DATKHZ010000123.1:0-4461 GCA_035509995.1 Acidimicrobiales bacterium
CACGGTGATCGGCGCCCCGGTTGCCGCGATAACTTGAGCGCTGGTCAGATCACCGCAAGCGTCATGGGGGCCGCGCTGGCCCTCCTGCGCCGCGGCGCTGCCAGCCGAAGCTGCGGCAGCTGCACCGCCCGGAGCCACCAGGACGAGGGAGGCCGCCATCGTCGCCCCGGCACACAATGCGGTCAAACCTTTCTTTGCCATACGACCTCTTCCATACTTTGTCGCCCATATCGGCAAGGTAATGAATCCCCCGAGAGGACGTTATTGGTGAGCGAACGGGATTTGTGCGAACAGCTGCCTCGCAAGTTTTTCTTCTTGGCCGAGCAACCGCTCTGGTGGGTCGGTCTTCTTGTCGCCGTCGGGGACGATCAGTATGAGGTACACACCGAGATGTCCTTGCACTGCGAACAACTCCGTGCCGGAGTAGCCCCCTCCCGCAGCGAAGCCCTGGCTGTAGGTGACCGAAAGGACCCAGCACGCGTGCGCTCCGACCCCGGCAACCGGTTCGCAGGCGTGCCCCGTCTCGTAGTTGCCAAGCTCGTCTGCGCTGAGCCGCTTGAGAGAAATGGTGCTCTGCTCGCGGATGAGGGTGAGCCCGGCGACGGGCGCGGCCTCCCCCGCTGGTTGCTGCCACACGCACACCGACATGTTCGCGTTCTCCCACGCGAGGGTCGCGTTGAATTCCAGCGTGTAATTGCCTATTTGGTTATCGTCGATCACGGCGGGCACCTCGATGGCCTTTGCGACCTCGGACCATGGGAGCGCCCAGCAGGCACTGTCCGTCGGGTCCCAGCCGACGTAAGTGCTAGCGCCGGTTGTCGTTACCACCCGGCCGCTGCGGTCTATCAGCCAGGCGCAGACCTGGTCGTTGCCCGCCAGGAACGGCCCCCGCGCGGTGAGCTGGCGCGCCCCGGCCAGCGTAAGGGGTCCAGCCGCGACCGCACCTCCTCCGGGAAAGTAGAGCGCCGTACCCCGGGAAGACCCAGGGCTCGCAGCGCACGGAGACCAGGCGTCGCTGTCACCGAATGCTCGCGTCTTCGCGTACACCTTCCCGCCTGTGAACGAAGCATCGACGATCGCCCCAATACGGACGGTCAGTTCACCTGGCCACAGGTTGAGTCCAGCCTGCGGGTCGTCATCCGGGACCGTCAACGTCAACGAGCAGCAACTAGAGTCGCTAAGGGCGGGCGCGGTTGTGGCCGCCGAGGCGGGCGCAAGCGCGGCAAAGGTCGCAGCGAGAGCGGCGAAGACGGCTGCGAGTCTTCTCACCGAGGCTCCTCTTCAGGGCGTTAGGTGCGCAGAACGTTACAGGGCTTTGTCCGACAGATCAAGGTCTTCCCGCGACTGTCCCGGGGCGATCCTGGACGGTGTACAGCCCTGCTTTGGACTGTCACCTGACAGTTCCCTCGCTCGGCGGCTCTGAACCTTCTAGATAACTAGCGGTACGTAACCTCACCCGCTCCGGCACGTAGAAGTTCCGCCCCCTTACGGCAGGCCCAACCTCGATGCGCTCGGCGAGTCCCTGGACGACGCGTCGACGGTCGATGCCGAGGTCGTCCCACTTGGCGCGGAGATCCGCCGCCTCGGCCCGCGTCCGTTGCATGGCTTCGTCCTCGGCTGACTTGGCGAGAGTTTCCCTCAGTGCCTGCATGGCCCGGGCATTGGTCCCTTTCGCTGCTCGGAACTCAGTTAGGTCCAGCTCCCCAGTGCCTGCCAGTTCGGCCAACTCGGACGGGAACGGCGTCGTTCCGCCTGGCGATCCCCGAGGAGGCTTCGAATGCACCTCCTATGTCCAACCGAAGTGCTTCTCGATTGAAGCGATGCCGCGCTCCAGTTCGTTCTGTTCGGTAGTGGTCAGCGGAGCCTGGTCGTGATATGCCGCCACGAAGGCCTCCCGCACGTCCTGGCTTGTCGGGCCCCAGTTCCGGTAGCGAGTGCCAAGCAGAACCGTCGCCTTCGCAAGGTCAGCGATCCTTGTGGCGTACGTGACCTCCTCGAGGTCCAGGACAGCGCTGATCGTCGTTCCGTCGTGCAGGAGGTTGGCTGAACGAAAATCATTATGGACAAGCTGATTGTACCGGCTCGGCCGGCCGCCGTCGATGCGGTGCGGGTAGGCCGCCAGCGCCTCGTGGATCGTCGCTAGCATTTGGCCCGCCTCGGTCACTTGTGACGGATCGCCAACGTTGAGGAGATCGCCGTCGATGACGGGATAGACGCCGAGCGAGACGTTGTTCAGCTCGACTCGAAGACGACCGTCTCTCGCCGGAATTGGGGCGGAGACGGGGACGCCGCTGCCCTGAAGCCACAGCGTGAGAGTTGCTGTATCGGCTAGGCGGTGGAACAGCCACGGGAAAACCGACCATTTCGCGATGAGGCGCCTGTCATCGGTCGTGACCCACGCCAGCACGTTCCCGGCACTGATGACAAGACGGTCGCAGTTATCAACCGCGATTGCCCAACCGTCCCAAACGGCGTCCCGGGCCCAGTTGGCCGCCGAGGCAGCACTGGCGAAGCCGAAACGCTTGGTCAGGGCTTCTGCGGCGTCGACCGACTCCCAAAGCATGCTGAGCGAGGGCACGGTCGTCACGACCCAACAGTCAAGCAGTTAGAAACTCTCCGAACCCTCGGCGGGGCCGCCTCGAGGAGACCAGGGACCCGGCATGATGGTCTTTTATGGCGGCGATCCAGGAAGGCAGTCTTCTCAGGAGCCTTCAGGGCTACGTCTCTGCCGCCGTCGGCTGCCCTCTTGACCGCATCACGGCGGCGAGCCGGTTCGAAAACGGTAACCGCCACGATGTGTACAAGGTGTCTTATATCGATCCTACTGGCGCCACCGAAGACCTGGTCGTACGGGTCTCCTACGCTGGTGGCTCGGTCGATTGCGCTCAAGCTGAGCGAGAGGCGAGGGTGCTAAGGAAGGCGGGTGGCATTGCTGCACCGCTGCTGTACGACTTCCGCTGTAGCAGCCCGTGGTTCGAGACGCCGACCATGTGCATGCAGTTTGTCCCGGGGCAACAAAAAGACCTGATGTCAGCCACGCCCACCGAGATCGAGCGGCTGGGATCGGTCGTCGCTTGGGTCCACAGTCTGCCTGTCGACGATCTCGTCGATGGGCGATCTGAGCCCGGCAACCTCGTGTCATATGCAGAAGGGCGACTGGAGTCGATCATTTCGACGATTGCGTGGGCTCGCGACCCTCTTCCCGCCGCGATCCAGGCTCGTCTCAGGAGTGCCGCTAACTCGGTGCAGAGAAGTTGGGAAAAAACGCGAGACGACCAGAGCTTCAACACTGGCACGCCTCTCGCTCTATTGCACGGTGATCCCGGTCCTGGGAACGTCCTGTGGGGCCCGGGCCCAGTCCTGATCGATTGGGAATATACCCGCCTCGGTGACCCCGCCGATGAGGTTGCGTTCCTGCTCGACCAGAATGATCTTTCTCCAGAGCAGCGTGGGGCGTTCTGGCGAGGGTACCGCGCTGGCGTCATCACTCAAGCGCCGCTCGATCACGTCACTGACCGCGTCGATTGGTGGGAACCCGTGACACTGTTGGGCTCTGCGCTGTGGTGGGCCGAGCGCTGGGTGCGGCGCTGTTTATCAGATGCTGCCAGCACAGTCGACCCCGGTGTGCAGAGGAACCCTGGGTACTACGCCGACCACGTGATCAGGCGCCTCGACCGGTTGGAAAGAATGTTGGACCGACCTTGACAAATGGAGCCGGCTGCTATCCACTGCGACGGGTCGGCTGCCGCACGGTGCATTGCCGCTAATAAGTAGCACCCGCTACGCCCTCCCGTGGGAGGTTATGAAAACACTTCGGGCCCGGTGGATGCGCGAAGAAGAACGTTCGAGCGGGCCCTGTTTGCCAGGAACGGAAGAGGGTCACACAGTCGTCGATCGTCAGCAGGCCCCGGGACCGGCGCCTGCCAACCTAAGTTTCTGGAGGGTCAGTCCTTCTTCGCCTCCCGGTCGGACTCCCGAAGGATTGCCTCGGACTTGGCGATGATGGGCCTCCATGAGGCCGAAGCTGATTACCGCGTGACCAGCGCACCGACCGCTACGCCACCGCCGCCATTTGGCCCCGTGGACTACGCCGGGGCCTGAAGTGCCGAGCGGGCCGCTGCCACGGCTTCGTGTACAACCCGATGGCCAGCCCAACAACTGTCCCGAATTGTGACCAAGGTCACCATCGATGGGGCCAATCGCCGGGTGTCGGCGAGCCTGTGTTACGGGCGAAGTACTAGCATATGGCCAATCTAAGAGGCGGCGAGCAATCCAATACCGTTGCAGTCCAATGTAAACATGCTCTGGAAATGGCGCCAACGCTCCAACTGAGCGGCCCGGAGGGTGAGCAATTGAGGCTCTTCGCGTGTTCGGCATGCCAGCATCGCTGGTGGCAGAAGGACGCCGAAGTTGTGGACCTTTCCATGGTCCTGAGCGTGATGCGCGATATCGCGCATCACG
>DATKHZ010000124.1:0-3723 GCA_035509995.1 Acidimicrobiales bacterium
CGGACCATTCGGTCGATCTCGTCGCGGTTGAGCGACGATTGACCCGTAATGGTCATCGACTGCTCCTTGCCAGTTGCGCGGTCCCGAGCCGAGACGTGGACGATCCCGTTCGCGTCGATGTCAAAAGTAACCTCGATCTGAGGGATGCCGCGAGGCGCCGGGGGCAGGTCGACGAGCTCGAACTTGCCAAGGGTCTTGTTGTACATCGCCATCTCGCGTTCGCCCTGGAGCACATGGACCTGCACCGAGGGCTGCATGTCCTCTGCGGTAGTGAAGACCTCGCTCTTTTTGGTCGGGATCGTCGTGTTGCGCTCGATCAATTTCGTCATGACCCCGCCCTTGGTCTCAATGCCGAGGGAAAGCGGCGTCACATCGAGCAGCAAGATGTCCTTTACCTCGCCTTTCAGCACACCGGCCTGCACCGCAGCGCCGACGGCTACGACCTCGTCAGGGTTGACGCCCTTGTGAGGATCCTTGCCCGTCATGGTGCGCACGAGCTCTTGGATCGCTGGCATCCGCGTTGCACCGCCCACGAGGACGACGTGGTCGATCTTTTCCTTGCTGAGCCCAGCATCTTTGACCGCCTGCTCGAACGGGCCTCGGCAGGCCTCGGTGAGATCCGCGGTCATTTCCTGGAGCTTCGAGCGCGTCAGCTTGACGTCCAAGTGCTTGGGGCCGTCGCTGGTCGCCGTGATGAACGGGAGGTTTATCGTGGTTTCCTGCACCGCCGAGAGCTCGATCTTGGCCTTTTCAGCAGCTTCCTTCAGCCTTTGCAGCGCCATCTTGTCGTTTGACAGGTCGACGCCCTCTGTGTCCTTGAAGGTCTTGATGAGCCAGTCCATCACCCGCTGGTCCCAGTCGTCGCCGCCAAGATGGGTGTTGCCGCTCGTCGCCTTCACCTGGAAAATACCCTCACTGATCTCGAGCACCGACACGTCGAAGGTGCCGCCGCCGAGGTCGAACACAAGGATCGTCTGCTCCTGCTCCTCTTTGTCCAGGCCATAGGCCAAGGCGGCAGCGGTCGGCTCGTTTATGATCCGCAGCACCTCGAGACCGGCGATCTGGCCAGCCTCCTTGGTCGCGGTGCGCTGGGCGTCGTCGAAGTACGCCGGGACCGTGATAACGGCCTGCGTGACAGCCGTCCCGAGGTAGCTCTCTGCGTCCCTCTTCAGCTTTTGCAATATGCGCGCGGAAATCTCCTGCGCGTTGTAAGCCTTTCCGTCAATGTCGATATGCCAGGAATTGTCGCCCATGTGGCGCTTGACGGACCTGATCGTCCGTTCCGGGTTTGTGATGGCCTGGCGCTTGGCAACTTCGCCTACCAGGACCTCGCCTGACTTGGAGAACCCGACTACCGAGGGCGTCGTACGGGCCCCTTCGGCGTTGGCGATCACGGTGGGCTCACCGCCCTCCAGGACCGCGACTACCGAGTTGGTAGTACCGAGGTCGATACCGACAGCCTTAGCCATGAGAAGCCTCCTTGAACGGGCCGAGCCCCACTCGCCCGGTCCTCACCTTGTGGTTTTTACATCTTCTGGGTGGTACATCTACCAGGCGCCTTGGAGTGCGCCTGTCATACATCGTAGCAAACTTGAGTGCCTACTTGTCAAGAAATCTGGCACGAGGATACGTCGGTTCGCGGGCTCCGGCCCTGGACAGATAGGCTTAAGCCCATGCCGGCACTTGTACTGGTCCGTCACGGCCAGAGCCTCTGGAACCTGGAGAACCGCTTCACGGGATGGTGGGACGTCGACCTCTCCGCTGCCGGTGAGAACGAAGCGCGCCAGGCTGGCCGCCTCCTCGCAGACGAGGGTTTGCTGGCCGACGTAGCCCACACCTCGCTGCTTACCCGCGCCATAAGGACGCTCAACATCCTGCAGGAAGAAACCGGGCGGCTGTGGATCCCGGTGCACCGGCACTGGCGCCTGAACGAGCGCCACTACGGTGGCTTGACCGGCCTCGACAAGGCGGAAACGCGGGATAAATATGGCGAGGAGCAGTTCCTGCTGTGGCGGCGCAGTTACGACGTCCCCCCGCCGCCCATGGAGGCGGGCCAGAGCTTTGACGTCTCGGCTGACCCCCGCTACGTGCCGGGGGTGGTGCCGCGGACCGAGTGCCTGGACGATGTCGTTGTGCGGATGCTCCCGTACTGGTTCGACGCCATCGCGCCCCAATTGCTCGGCGGCCAAGTCGTGCTTGTGGCCGCCCACGGCAACAGCATCAGGGCCCTGGTCAAGCACCTCGACCAGATGAGCGGCGCAGACATCGCCAAGCTCGAGATCCCGACGGGTGTGCCCATCGTCTACGAACTCGACAAGGCCCTCAGACCGGTCCGGCCCGGCGGCCGGTGGCTCGGCGACCCCGAAGCCATCGCCGCTGCGGCCGAAGCTGTCCGCCGGCAAGGCCAGAGAGCCTGAGAGCGCCGCGACGGCCGAGCCTGAGAGCGGTGCTCGGGCCAAAGAGCCCGAGGGCGACGCCACGGCCAGAGAGGCTGAAAGCGCCGCCACGTTTTGACAGTGCCGGGCCCGCGGGCTCGCACGACGGACCGGAGAGGGCGGCCCGTGATGGGGTGGCCCCAAGCGAGCTGGGCCGGCAGCTAACTTTTGTGGAGATGAGATGGCAGCCTGGCGGACGCCGGGTGGCTGCTGTTTTCGTTGCCTCGGCCGCCCTGGCTGCCTTGGTTAGCGGGTGCGGCCACTCCAAGCATGCCGCCGTCCCCCCTTCGGCGAGCACGGTCCCGGGCAGCACTACCACGAGCTCGACGACGACGACCACGCCACGGCATGTCCATCACAAGCCCGTTTGCCCGCTCATGGATGAACCGCCCCCCGGTGGAAAGGTGCCCCAGCGGCCTGCTCTCGCGGTCAAGGTCGAGAACCTGCCGGCAGCCCGGCCCCAGTGGGGCCTCGACAAGGCAGACATCGTGTTCGAGGAGCCGGTCGAGGGCGGTATCACCAGGTTCATCGCCGTGTACCAATGCCAGGATGCTGCCAGGATCGAGCCGGTACGGTCGGGCCGCTTTGTCGACGTCCAGATCCTGCAGCCGTTGGGCAAGGTGCTGTTCGCTTACTCGGGGGCGATCCAGCCAGTCCTAGATGCCATCGACTCCTCTGGTTCTCTTCTGGAGGATGTCGGCGCGGACAGGGCCGGCGGCGCGTACTCGCGCGACAACACTCGCCTCGAACCGCACAACCTGGCCACTTCGACTGCGGCGCTTTACTCCGCGGGGGCGACTTTCGGCTTCCCCCTCAGCGACCCGCCACCGCCCTATTTCGATTACGGGCGGGCTCCGCTCGGCGGCTCGCCAGCGAGCGCGGTACACCTCTGGTTCTCCAACCTGGACGAGACAACGTGGACCTGGGGTATCAGGTCGCGGCGTTGGTTCAGGTCTTACTCCGACACGGGCCCGGCGATCCAGGGAGACGACGTGCAGATCTCCGCTGCCAACGTTGTGGTCCTCCGTGTGAACGAGTACCCGACCCCGTACATCGAGGACGAAACTGGCGCCCGCGAGAACGAGCTCACCTTGACGGGGAGCGGCCAGGCCTACGTGTTCCGCGCCGGCTTCGTGCTGAAGGGGAAATGGGAACGGCCGTCCCTGTCGCACCCGGCGACCCTCGTGATGCCGGACGGGGCGAAAATGAACCTCAGCCCGGGGAACACCTGGGAGGAGCTACTACCTTCGACGGCGTCGTACAGGGCAGCAAGCTTCTCCATCGCCGG
>DATKHZ010000125.1:0-2325 GCA_035509995.1 Acidimicrobiales bacterium
CGCTCTCGAGGCCGGGGATATCGGCTTCGCCCACTTCTCGCTCTTGGCCGGCACCGCTCGGGCGCTGGCCAAGCCGGCTGGTGACGATGTCGAGGCGCTCCAGCCCGATGCGTCGTCCGGGGACGAGGTGGGGTCCGGGGACGACGTGGGGTCCGATCCTTCCGATCCTTCAGATCCCACCCCCATGGCACCGCTCCCCTTCGACGAGCGCACCCTCCTCGAGCTCGCCCGCGAACACTCGGTGGGCCGCTTCGCCAACGACTGCACCCAGGCCCGTCATGCCCATGACGCCGCCGCCGTCCTCGCCGAGGCGGTGAGCGCCGCCGAGCGCAACCGCTGTGCGTTCATCCCCTGTGAGGGTGGGTTCCTCGCCCTCCGTGGCTACTTCGATCCCATCGCCGCGGCCACCCTCCAGACCGCCGTCCTCCCTCTCGCCACACCCACCGGGGTCGGCGACCATCGCCCCCGGGAGCGGCGCCTCGCCGACGCCCTGGTGGAGATCGCCAGCCACGCCTTGGATCTCGGGGTGGTGCCGAGCACCGGGGGGACACGCACCCACCTCCAGCTCACCGCCTCGGTGGAGACGGTGATGGGCTTGGAGGGCGCTCCCGGGGGCGAGCTCGAGTTCGCCGGCGCGGTCCCCGCCGCCACCGTGCAGCGCCTCGCCTGTGATGCCCGGGTGCGCCGCGTCCTGCTCGGCCCCCGCTCCGCCGTGCTCGACGTCGGCCGGGCCCTGCGCCTCCCCGGGCCGGCGGCTCGGGCGGCGCTCCGGGTCCGCGCCGGGGGCTGCGAGTGGCCCGGCTGCGACCGCCCCGTCGCCTTCACCAACGCCCACCACGTCGTCCACTGGGGCCACGGTGGCGAGACCGAGGTGCCGAATCTCGTCCTGCTCTGTTACCGCCACCACTGGATGGTCCATGAGGGCGGCTGGCAGTTGGCCCGGGTCGAGGAGGGACGGCTGCTCGCGATCCCGCCCGCGCGGGGCCACCGCTCCTGGATCCGCGCCCCCGGGAACGCCGCCGCGGGGTAGCGGCCGCTGCCACTTGCGTCCCCCGAGAGTGCCGCCGCCAAATTTGGCAAACGGCGCCGACCAGCAGTCGGCGCGTAGAAGGACGAGCGGAGCCAACGACCAGCCCCCATGTATTGGGGTTGTCATTGGGCGTGCCCGGTTTTGTGACGTCAGGCTGAGGCTGGCTCGAGGCGACTGCAAGACCCGTCTATGTCGGAGGCGTGTGTCTGGCGTTCGCGTTCCAGACGAGTGCCGCGAAAACGTCGTTCTTGTTCGGTTTGCACGGATCTCTCGTATGATCAAAGCCGGTCAGCCGCATTCGGTGGCGTGGGGAGGAGCGAGTCGCATGACGTACACACGGACGACGGCGCGCGGTCCCGCGCCGTTTAGATGGTTTCGTGCGCACGTGACAGGCTCGACCAACGTGAGGTGCGTTCCAAAATGGTGGTGACCGCTGCTGAGCGATCAGCGACGAGTGAGCCGCGCCTCGAGCGCGGAGTAATCGGGACGATCCCCATGCTTCGCGGCGACGGGGCACCCAGGCTGACCGCGGGACTCACCTTCAGAGTCGGCGTTGTTGATGAGCCACTTCCCTTGCGTGGAATCACGCACCTTGTCGAGCACCTGGCGCTTTCTGAGCTCGGGTCACAGCCGTACTCGTACAACGGAAACGTCGGCCCTACCTGCACCACCTTTCACGCGATGGGGACAAGCGAAGAGTTGGTGGGGTTTTTCGCACACGTTTGCAAATCTCTGCGGAGGCTCCCGGTCACGAGCATCGCGGACCACATCAGGATCCTGCGGCTCGAGATGGCCGGCAAAAACCCCACGTTTGTCGAGCAGTTCCTTCGTTTCCGATACGGCCTGCAGCACTGGGGTGCGATGGGATTTGAAGAACTCGCGTTGCTCAGGCAGGACACACCGAATCCACAATCCTGGGCCGACAGTTGGTTTTCAAACAGCAATGCTGTCTTCTGGATATCAGGAGAGCCGCCCCACGGCATGGAATTGGATCTCGTCGACGGACAGCGGATGCCAGTGCCGGTACTGCATGCGCGAGACCTGACGCTGCCAGGATGGGCGCCCACCCAATGGCCGGGGGCCGGGGTATCAATGATCGGGCCTCGTGGCGCGCCCCTCACGACCCTTCTACGGAGCCTGAGCAAACAAGCGATGGCGGAGCTCCGGTACGGCAAGGCAATGGCCTATCAAGTGGCGCCCAGCTACTTTGCACTTGACGCCCAGACCGCACACGTGACGCTCGGGGCTTCGGTGCTTCCGGAAACGGCCGCCCCCTTCGCTGAGGGCCTCGATCG
>DATKHZ010000126.1:0-5344 GCA_035509995.1 Acidimicrobiales bacterium
CTCTGCGTCATGCTCTACCCAACCGGGCCGGGGCAAGGAGACTCCGTGAGCCTTCTCCACAGCTTCGACGAGGGTGCCATCGGGTCGCGCCAGCACCGCCTTGGAGCTGGACGTCCCGATATCGAGCCCGAGGAGTAGCTCGTCCACTCAGAGCTCCTGCGGGCAGCCGAGGCCACGGCGGCCCAGTCCTATCTCGATGACTTGGCGCCCTGGGTACGGTCGCCGGCGGGCCTCTTGTGCCATCGCACCCTTTCAGAAATCCATTTCAGAAACCCATTTCGGGGGGACCCTACAGCCAGATCCGCTGGTTGTCAAGAGCCTCTACCGGAGCGGCGGCCGCCAGGGCCGCGAGGAGATGCCCACCTCATCAGCTACTGTGACGGGCAGGGGGTGATGACGTGCACGGGCTCCTTCTTCGACTGTCAGGCATCGACGCCGAGGCGGAGGCAGCCGTAAGGGTCATAGCGGCATTCGACCAGTTAGTAGCTCATCGAGCGGATACCGGGGCGTTGGTGAGGGCGGCCGCGGGCCTCGCAGAATGTACAGCCGGTATCCATGACCCTCTTCGCGGTGTCTTCCTGTCTGTCAGTTCCGACGGGCGCAGCGTGCCGAGCCGCGTCATCCCGGCGACTAGCACGCTCGCAAAGGTCGATGACGGCAGCGGGGCTGAGGTGTGGCTGGACCGGGTCGGTGGCCCCGGGCCCCTCGACGCGATCGTTGCCGAGCGAATGGCCGCGGCCGCTGCCATCATCTTGGACCGGATATTCGGGTCGGCATCCTATGCGATAGACCCTGGAGCACTCGAGCTCCTCCTCAGCGAGCAGGTCTCTGACGTCGACCGTGCCCGGTGCGCCCGCCTGCTCGGGTTCTCTGAGGCTCGCACGATTCGCGCCGTCGCATTCTTGTGCGTGGGCCCCCAGCGCGACGTAATAACGCGGTCCCTTGAATCCCTGACGTCACAGATCCGCGCCAGCGGGGATATCATGCAGCTCGCCAAGATAGGTGACTTGTTCGCGGCCATCACGACGGCTGACCAGATCCCGCCCGAACTTCCGGCACAAATTCGGGCTGGTGTCGGGCAGAAGGTAGACCCCCTCAAGGCGCCGGCTTCCTGGGCTGGCGCGCGAACAGCGCTTAGGTTCACGGTAAACCTTCCCGGGCTAAAGCGCCCCCCGCTGCAATCTGTCGAGGATCTCGGTCCCCTCATAGCCTTAGCCAATCACCCGATCGACGAGCTCCGCGCGATGGACGACGTCCAAGCGATAAACAATGTCGCCGCCAACGACCCCAGTGGTGAGCACATACACACTCTCGATGCATTCTGCCGCGCCGGTTCGTTACGGCGCACGGCCGCCGAGCTCTATCTCCATCACACGTCAGTTGCTGCACGCATCGCCCACATCAGCTCGGCTCTTGGGTATGCGGTCGACACCCCGGACGGCGCCTTCCGTGCCCGGATAGCGCTGACGCTGTGGCAACTCTCTCAAGACCTGGACTGAAACCGCCAAATGGTGCGTGATTGAGCTGGAACAATCGACTTTCGGCGGTTGCTCACATGGGAGGCTGCAACTAGGGTTCTCCGCATGGCAGCCGAGGTCGAGGGCGCGGCGCACAAGCCGCACACTTCGACGTTCACTGGGAACGGCCTGCAGTACAACTATGACGCGGAACTAGCCGCGGTGCTCCCTTTCAACGTAAAGATCCCCTTCGACAACGTTGCAGAAGCGCGGCGCGTCGAAGCCGAAGGGATGGCCGAGCAGCTACGAGCCCGAGCAGAGCTGCCCAAGGACCCTAACGTTTTGGTGCAAGACCACGTGCTCCCCGCAGCCGCCGGGTCTGCGGACCTCCCAATCCGGATATACACGCCGGCGCGCCGGACGACTTCGCTTGGCGCGTTGGTCTTCTTCCATGGTGGAGGTTATGTACTAGGCACGCTCGATAACGAAGAACTCCGCTGCGTACATTACGCTGCGCGGGTCAATTGCGTGGTCGTCAGCCCCGACTACCGCCTTGCTCCAGAGCACCCGTTCCCAGCGGCTTTTGATGATTGCTACCGCACCCTTTGTTGGCTTACGGGCGAAGGGGCACACCTTGGTGTAGACGTCGGGCGCATTGCGGTAGGGGGGATCAGTTCGGGAGGTGGCCTGGCAGCGTCCGTCGCTCAACGAGCCCGCGACGAACATGGCCCGGACCTTGCACTGCAACTTCTCCTTTACCCGACTCTCGACTCTCGGCTCCGGACCGTGTCCAATGCGCGGTTCACGGACACGCCACTCTGGGATGCCCATAGCAACCGAGCGATGTGGGAGTACTATCTCGCCGAATCTGACTACCCGGCCTGGTACGCCGCGCCAGCACTTGCGGAATCATTTGAGGGGCTTGCGCCGGCGATGCTGGCCGTTGCCGAGCTCGACCCGCTACGCGATGAGGCTCTCGAGTATGCGCTGGCGCTCCTCAAAGCGAATGTTTCCGTAGAAATGCACCTGTACGCGGGCACGTACCACGCCTTCGATTATATCGCCCCTTTCGCTCAGATCTCCCAGCGCGCTCTCGCTGATCAAGTCAACTCATTAACCAAGGCGCTCCGTTCATGACTCGTCATTGACTACGGCGTCACGCGTTGGACCTGCGGCTACTCACCGGGCCCAGCGCCGTGGTGGCCAGTCCAGAGCAATTTCTAACGCAGCAAAACGCAACCCAATACCCACACGAAGTAAACCAACAATTAGGGAGGAGAAAGATCTGACATGGACAATCCTACGGACAAGAAGGTGTCACGCCGTTCGATGCTAGGGGGTGGCCTCAAGGCTGCTGCGGCACTTGGCGCTGGGACCGCCCTTTTCCCAATTCTCGAGCAGCGAGCTGCGGCCCAAAACAAGCCATGGTCCTTCGTGAGGGACGTCAAGAGCACCGGGAAGTTGACGGTCGCAATTCTTGGGAACGCCGCCTCGAACACGGTCGCTCTCAAGGCGTTCAAGGCATTTCAGAGCCAGACTGGCATAACCACAACACCGCTGTTTATCAATGTGGCGACATGGGTTGACTTTTTCGAACAGATCGAGACCCGGCTCATCGCCGGCGTGGACATCGATACGATGAACCTCGCCACCGAAGGCTTCCGGCTGTTCGCCAGCAAGGGGGTCCTGGCCCCGCTGGACGCTTATATCGCCCAGGACAAAGCGACCATCAACTCGTTCTACGCCGACATGAACCAAAGGACCCTGGCTCAGTTCCGCCAGCATGCCCAGATCAACGGGCATACCTACTACATCCCGTGGGGTTATAACACCATGGGCATCTGGTACAACCGCAAGACCTTCAAAAATGGCAACGTGAGCGAGCCGTCACCGGACTGGACCTGGGATGACTTTTTGGCCGCGGCGACCGCGCTGACCAAAGCTCCGGACAACTGGGGGATGAACCTGACCATTGACGTGTTCCAGGGCATCGAGCCGTGGATCTTCACCAACGGCGGTCAGGTCCTCAATAGCGCGTGGACGAAAGTTGTCATTGACAACCCGGCCGCTGTTGAGGCCTGTGCTTTCGCCCGGAGCCTGGTGGCCAAAAAGCTTGCCCCGTCGCCGGGCGGGACGTTCAACCAGTTCAGCTCCCTTGGCCAGGGTAATCTAGCGATGATGGGAGCAGGTATTTGGCCGTGGAACTACTACGTGGAGAACGGAGGGGGCAGCGACTTGGCGATCGTCCCGTGGCCCAAGAAGGTCCAGCAGGGCTCCCCTGTCGGCCTCGCTTCCTTCCCGATCCTCGAAGGCTCGAAGTCGAAGGATGAAGCCTGGGAGTTCGTCAAGTACTCGATCTCCGAGAGCTTCCAGGCGAACGAGGCCGTTCCCATCGAGGGTGGGATGCCGATGCGGGCCTCCATCGCGAACAGCAAGTCCTTCTTGAAGACGCTTCCACCAGGCGCCGAGTACTTCACCGCAGCGCTCGAGTACGCAACCCCTGTTGTCGGGGTCACCAATGCCTCGGCCGTGGAAGGCGACATCGACACGACCTGGCAGCAGATCCTTGTTGGGTCGATATCGCCGTCAGCGGGACTGGCACATCTGCAATCCAAGGCAAACGGCGAGCTCAACGTCAGCTGAATGAGCCAAGCACGAGGGACGGCTTGATGGGCCAAAAAGGGCAGCTCGCCCTCCCAGCAAGCCGTCTTCGGGCACGCCAGAGCCGTACCTCACGGGCCCGGCGAAGGGCCGGCATGAAGGCCTACCTGCTGGTCAGCCCGGCACTGGTACTTTTTATTGCCTTCATCGCTGTCCCCGTAGTGGGTATCGTCGTTTTTTCGTTCTTACAGTGGGACCTTCTCACCCCACCGAAGTTCGCGGGGCTTGCCAACTTCCGCATGCTCTTTCATGACGGAGAGCTGCCACAGGCCCTCTTCAACAGCCTCCTGTTCGACATCATGACAACGACGTTGCACATCGTGATCGGTATGGGCTTGGCGATCGCAGTGACCAGCGTGCGGTCCAGGGTCGTCCGCTACTGGGCGCGCACCGCCTTCGTCGTACCGTTCCTGATGTCCGCAGGTGCCGTGGCCGTTATGTGGAGCTACATCCTGTCCGGTAGTACGGGGCCGTTCAACTACTACCTGACGCGGCTCGGTATGAGCCCGCCGGACTGGCTTGCGTCCGGTACATGGGCCTTGCCGAGCCTGGTAGGTGTTGACGTGTGGCAGACGGTCGGGATCACGTTCATCATCTTCCTCGTCGGGCTCCAGACGATCCCGTCGGTGCTTTACGAGGCTGCGGCGATAGATGGTGTCGGCCCCTTCCAGCGTTTTCACTACATAACTTTGCCGATGCTCTCACCGGCAACGATGGTGGCATCGATCACGGCTTTTATCGGTGCGTTCGAGATCTTCACCTGGCCCTACGTCATAACCAGCGGCGGGCCAGGCAACGCCACCCTTACGATCATGGTCTACATCTTTCGGGTCGCCTTCAGGAACCTCGAGCTCGGGTACGGCGCGGCGGTCGCGATCGTCAACTTGGTAGTTCTCGTGGCCCTTGTCCTTTTCGGTTTGGGGCTCGGACGGAGGTGGGTGCATTATGAGCGGGTCTGAGACGTTCCCCCTGATTGCCCGCGTCGGCCTCAGCCGCACTCTTCGGCGGGTGAAACTGCGCCGATGGCTAGTGTCAGCGGTCCTTGTCGTCGGTGGGTTCATCATGCTCCTCCCCGAGCTCTGGGTATTGGTGAACTCGTTCGAGCCGACGAGGATGCAGTTCACCCTCCCTCCGGTATGGTTCACCAGCCACCTGACACTTGCGAGCTACCGGCAGCTCTTCAGCCTCATCCCCTTCTTGATGCAGCTCGGCAACAGCGTTGTTGT
>DATKHZ010000127.1:0-6201 GCA_035509995.1 Acidimicrobiales bacterium
ACCGTCCCGAGCTGGGGCGCAATTGCGGTGATCTTCGTGGCCATGGACGGGTGCAATTGGTTCGCCCACCTGGCGAACCACCGCGTCCGGATGCTCTGGCGCTTTCACGAGGTGCACCATTCACAAGAGGACATGAACGTGCTGACGGTTTTTCGCACGCACCCGTTCATTCATGTTTCCTACCTGATAGCACTGGTCCCCGGGATAGTGCTCGTCGCCAACGGCGCGCTCCCGACGGCTCTCCTCGTCGTCTACGGGGGCGTCGTGGCCTTCGCGCACTCGAACACCAACCTGGGCTTCGGGCCGCTCGAGCGGGTCTTCGTGAGCCCGAACTACCACCGCATCCACCACCAATTGGACGGGCCTCAGGACGTCAACCTCGGTTTTGCGCTGACGATCTGGGACCAGATGTTCAAGCGAGCGGTGTTCCCGACGCCCGAGACGATCAGGACCGATACCGGGCTGCCAGGTCGGCCCCTCATTGTCGAGCAGTCAGGAGAGCGACCGCGTCACCTCTCGGTCTTTGTCGCTCAGCTCGTCGGACCGTTCCGCCCGATAGCGCGACAGGACCGTTCGGCCCAGGGCTGGGAGCCTCCCGTGGACCGTCGTGCGCCAGGCACTGCCGAAAGCCCCAAGGTGATGCTGTGACGGCTTCGCTAGCGACGTACCGGCGCCAGGGCCGGGAAGTGCTGGCCATCGTTCTTGGCACCCGGACAGGGCCCCTCCCTGCCGACCTCGCCCTCATCGCGGCGCGGACCGCGCTTGCCTGGATCTTCATCTACCACGGTTCCGGCAAGCTCTTCGGGTGGTTCAACGGGCCGGGGCTTCACCGGACTGCGGTCTACTTCTCGGGCACTGCACACCTGCACCCGGGTGAGTTCTTCGCCGTCCTGGGCGGTGTGACCGAGTTCGGCAGCGGGGTTGCGCTCGCTCTCGGTCTCGCCTCGCGCCTTGCCGGGTTGGCTCTCTTCGGGGACATGGTGATGGCGATGATCACTGTCAGCTGGGTGAACGGGATCAACTCTGAGACGCCGACTCCCGGCTACGAGCTCAACATGGCCCTCGGGGTCCTTGCGCTCGTCGTCGCGTTCTTCGGTGCCGGTCGGTTCAGTATCGACGCTCTCATCGAGCGGCGGGTCGCCACAAAGGAACCGTCGCCTGGCGAGCCCTTGGGTGCCGCTGTTGCCCGAAAGCCATAGGTCATCGGCCTAACTTCGCCCAAGGAACCGCAAGCTGAGCGACGTCTTCTTCTACTCTTCGTCTCGCAGGCGGCCCTGTGCTCGCGCCGGCCCTATATCGTGAAGCGAGGGAGCGTAGGAGATACCGACGATCAAACCATCCCCTGTAAGAACCCTCGTCACCGTCTGTCCCCACGGCTCCGTCCGGGCTGGGTGCAGTAGCTCAAAGCCCGCGCGCACTAACTCAGCGCCCGCCGCTGCGACAGCTTCAGGGCCTTCTACCTCGAATTCGATTGATGCCTGCGGGACCACCCGCTCGGCGGGCCACTCCTGTGTCCCAAAGCACGCCTGAGACGCCTCCGAGAGCGGCCAGACACCGAAGTGCTTGCTGCCGGGGATGCTCCCGCTCGAGTAGTAGCCATCGCCTTCACCCTCCAGTGGGAGGCCGAGCGCACCCATGAACAGCTTGCGGCTTTGTGGCGGGTCAGCGGCGACAACTGCGACGCTCGTGATGAAAAGTACGTTCATGCGGCACAACCTAACGCCCGAACGTTTGAGGCGGCGAGCGGAATCGAACCGCTGTAGAGGGCTTTGCAGGCCCTTGCCTGGACCACTCGGCCACGCCGCCCGGGCTATGCCGGAAACTCACTGTACAACGTGGCGCCGGACGTCGCTGTAACGTCGGCGCAGGTCGACGACATGCCCAGCACTACCGACGCCCTTGGGACCTCGCAGCGCCTGGCAATCGCCGGCGCCGGCATTTTCACGGCCGCGTCCGGGTTGACGGCGGCCGCGAGCGCCCCCGATGTCGCCCGTTTCATCGTCTCAGCTTGCGCTTTGGCCTTCCTCGCAGCGCTTGTCGGCCAGTCGATCGAGCAGATCGGCGAGCGACTAGGCCCGGGCCCGACGGGATTGCTGCAGTCGAGCATCGGCAACGTGCCCGAGCTGCTGGTAGCCATTTTTGCGCTCCGAGCGGGTCTGACGACGGTGGTCCAAGCCGCCCTCGTCGGGTCGGTACTTGGGACATTGCTTCTCGTCCTCGGTGGGGCCTTCCTGAGCGGAGGAGCGCGCCACGGTGACCAGCTCTTCCGGCCGGAGGCCCCCCGCATGCTCGTCACCTTGCTCACGCTGTCGGTCGGCGCTGCGCTCGTGCCGACCCTCGCGGCCCGGCTGGACACTCCTGCCGTCCACCACGTAGCCGCGCTGTCGGACGTCACAGCCGTTGTCCTGCTGCTGGTCTACGCCGCCAGCATCCCATTTTGGCTTCGTGGCGGGCCTGACAAGTTCAACACCGGTGCGGCGCCGAGCGCGCCCCCGAGCGACGGTGGTCAAGGCCTGGTCGCTGGAGCACGGCCGCTCCCCAGTTCGCTCACTGGGCCGACCGCCGGGTGCTGGTCGCTCCGCATGGCCATCACCTTGCTCGCAGTGGCTGGCATCGCGTCGGGCTTTGTCTCGGACTGGTTCGTTTCGTCCCTGGTCCCCGCAACCCGCTCTCTCGGCATTTCGCCCGTCTTCACGGGCCTGGTGATCGTGGCAATCGCCTCGAACGCCGTCGAGAACGCGGCCGGCATCCGCTTCGCCTGGAAAGCCAGACCGGATCTGGCGATAAGTACGATCCTTAACAGCCCGCTCCAGATAACGCTTTTCCTGATACCGGTGCTGGTACTTATGAGCCCTGTCATCGGGCCGGCGCACCTCACCCTCGTTTTCCCGCCGTTGCTAGTCGCCGCGTTGGCGCTCGGAGTTGTCGTTGTGGGAGTGGTGGTTTACGACGGCGAGTATTCGTGGCTGGAGGGGGTCGCGCTCATCGCGCTTTACGTGATCATCGCGACAGCGTTCTGGTGGGGCTGAGTTCCCAGCCAAATTTTGCATGGCGGTGACCGATCTGGCCCCGAATGGCGGACATCACTGAGGCAGGTGCAAAAAAATTGACGTTCCCGTGACCGATCGGGCCGTCGCGAAAACACGTTTGCGGTTTTTGGCCCGGGCCGCCTCCATTTCACCCCCGCCACGCCCCTGCCACGCCCCTGCCACGCCCCCCAGTGCCCGTAACGCGCAGCTGCCGGCTACGAAACGCGGGCCGGCTCTGCCAACCCGCAGAACTCCGCAACACTCCCGGCCGTCAGCTGGAGGACCAGGTCGTCGCGTCCGGCGGAGTCGTTCACCCAGACCTGCCGTCCCGAGCCCAATTGGAGAGCTTCACCCTCCAGCGCCACGGGGCCCGGCAAACCCTCGGTCCCCCACGGTGCGGCGAGCGAAGCGAGCACCTTCCCGCCGGCCCTGCCCAGGGACAACCAGAGCGAGCCCGACGACGACCCCGGTGCGAGACTGAACCGCAGCGAGGACGGGAACGCGCGGTGAAGGATGCTCGCAGTAGTAACCGCCCACTCACAGACGCCAGGGCCCCGCGGCCAGCCGAGCTCAGCGCTCGCGGCGAGAGCGTGGTCCCTTACGCCCACGCCCGATAGCGGACGGGGCGGCACCGGGTACCACCTCACCCCGAAAGTGCTCAGCAGGTGGAAGGCGTGGTGGAACAGGTGGTGTTTATCAGTGATATCGAGCCAGGTCTCGTCGTTGAGGATCTCCGCCGGCGTGATCAAGGCGCGGCTCGGCATAGGCAGGAGCCGGGCGCGGTAAAGGCTCGCGAGCATCTCGGGAGTGAGGTACCCGGACGCGTTGCCGCTCGCCCAGATGGGGTACCTATCGACAGCCTTGGCCATCTGAGCCGAGCTCTGCAGGAGCGCAGCGCTGGTGATGATCTGGTTCTCGAGCCCGCGCACGTATACGGTGCGGGTGCGAGCAAACCTGATCCCGGCGAGAGTGTTGCTGAGTGTGGCCAGGAGTACCACGGCCACGACGACCAGCCGGAGGTACGGCCAAAGCCGGCCAACCATGGCCGAGCCGCCTCCAGCAGCTACAGCACCAGCACTAGCACCGGAACGAGCGCCGGCGACCGAGCCAGCGGTTGCCTCACGAGCCTGGCCGGGGGCAAGTCCCGTCCGCTTCCGGGCGACTAGGTTGCGCAGAGCGCTCAGGACCAGAGCGAATGTCGGCAACATAAAGGCGATCCCGACGTACGCGTAACGCGATGGCGCCTCGGTTGCGCTGATGCGGTCGCGGCCGAGAGCTGCAAGCGAATAGAACACGACGGCAGCGATAGCGCCGCCCAGTACGGCAGGGTGCCTCCTGAACAGCCCGCCCGTTCCCCATGTTCGCCAGAACAGCCAGGCCAGCATGGCTATGGCCAGCACGTGCCCGCCACGGGCCCACCCGGCGGTCTTGCCGACGTCGGCGGCCAAGTTGGTCGCGACAAAGGTAGGGATCTTCGACAACACGGACAGGCCCAGGTAGTCCCCGGTCGCTTTGAGCCCGGAGCGGCCGGCGAGCGCGAACCAGACGAGGAAAACGCCCGCCGGCATGGCCAACACCCGCAAGGCGCGCTGCCAGCCAAAACGCCCCAGGAGAAGAACCCCGAGGGCTACTCCCGTCGCAACCCCCACCGTGGAGCACATGAGGGCGGCCAGCGCCAGAAGGCTCGCAACGGCATCTCGCCAGATGACCGGGCCTTGAAACGCGGGCAACGGAAATGGCGCGTCCATCGCGGATGGCGGTCCTTCGACCACCTCCATAGACAACAGCCCGAACAGCACAGAGGAAACGAAACCGACCTGGAAGGCCCACGCCAGGTCCTCTGCGCCGGCGCCGAGCAAGGCGAACAACAGGGCCAGAGCAGTGGCCACCCACGGGTCGGCCCCCTCACGCAGGCAGCGGCGCCAGAGAAGGTGCACCACCAAAACATGGGCCAATAAAAGGGGGACCAAATAAGGCCAGTAGCTCGAGAGGTGCTCCAGCGAATATGCGGCCCTCCACAACAAGATCGGAAGGAGCGACCAATGCTCGTTGTGTGGTGCCCAGATACTGAAGTAGGCGCCGTGCAAACCCCGCCTCGTCAGGAAGTCCCACTCGTCGCCGAAAAACCACAAATTGCGGTCCAGATAAGCCCACGCTCCGAACGCGGCCGCGAGGGTGAGCGCGTGTACTACGACAATGGGGCGGGCCAACCGGAGACCGGCGGTTGAAGCTGCGCTTGCGGTTCCAAAGTCCTCCAGGCGCCTCTCGTTCGCGGGTTTTAGCCGCGAGAGGGTGCCTGCCACGGCGCCAAGCTTAACAACCGTCCGTACATGTAGCCTGACCCCTCATGCCGAGCGCCATCACCCCGGGCGAACCCTACCCGCTGGGGGCCTCATGGGACGGCGCCGGGACCAACTTCGCCGTGTTTTCGCAGAGCGCTGACTCGGTAGACCTTTGCCTGTTCGACGACACTGGCAACGAGACCGTGTACGAACTGCCCGAGGTGGACGCTTATGTCTGGCACGGGTACCTCGAGGAAGCCGAGCCTGGACAGCTCTACGGCTACAGGGTACGCGGAACGTATGACCCTGGGCGCGGGCTTCGCGCCAACCATGCCAAGCTCCTGCTCGACCCGTATGCCAAGGCAGTTTCGGGCGAGGTCGTGTGGGGCCCGGAGGTATACGGCTATAAGTTCCCCAACGCGGACGACGAGGCAATGGACGACACCGATTCGGCGACCTCTGTGCCGAAGTCGATAGTCGTCGACACGGCCTTCGAATGGTCGGACGACCACAAGCCGCGCACTCACTGGCACGACACAATCATTTACGAGACCCACGTGCGCGGCCTCACACTTCGCCACCCAGATGTCCCGCCGGCACATCGGGGCACTTACTCCGGGCTCGCGCACCCGGCGATCATCGAGCATTTCCAACGCCTCGGCGTCACCGCCGTCGAGCTGATGCCCGTCCACCAGTTCGTCCACGACCACCGACTGGCAATGCGCGGCTTGCGCAATTACTGGGGCTATAACTCAATTGGCTTTTTCGCACCTCATAACGGCTACGCCTTCCGGGCAGGCCAGCGCGTCGTCAACGAGTTCAAGACCATGGTGCGCGCGCTGCACGCGGCCGGCATAGAGGTCATCCTCGACGTGGTCTATAACCACACC
>DATKHZ010000128.1:0-2364 GCA_035509995.1 Acidimicrobiales bacterium
CGGTCACTCTGGCGTTGCCCGGATCTCAGCTGAGTAGTCTCAGGCGTCGCCCGGAGTAGCAGGCTCAACGACCTCTTCCGCATCGGTCACCTGGACCTCTGCATCGGCGGGACTGCTGACGGCCCCGGTACTCAGGGCAGGGGCGGGGGCGGGCTGGGCGGGCTGGGCGGGGACCGCCTGCTGAGGAGCAGCAGTCAGGGCCGGCGCACCGGCCTGGTCACCCGCCGGCAAGCCCATCTGTCCGCGCATGTGCTCCAGCCGGAGCTGAGCCTCGGTGGTGATGCTTGCCTGTTCGATCTCGAGCATCCGGGCGTCGACCCCCTGGCCCGACAGCTCAGCGGTCCCCAGGGCTTTGGCGTACTGCGCCTCGATCTTGGTGCGCACCTCGTCGAAGGTGGGGACGTCTTGGCCGACCGTCTGGGAAAGGGTCGTCATGGCGGTGTTGAGCTGTTCCTGCATCCGTGCCTGGTCGAGCTGCGACAGCAACTTCTGGCGCTCAGCCAACTTTCCTTGGAGGAGGTTGGCGTTCTGCTGGACCGCAGCTTTGGCCTGCTGGGCGGCCTGGGTCGCCTGGAGGTGCATGTTCTTCAGGTCTTCGACACGCTTTTCGGTCACGATCAACCTGTTCGCGAAGGCCTCGGCGGTCTGGTTGTACTCAGTGGCCTTGGCGGCGTCGCCGCGTTTGGCCGCGTCGTTGGCCATCGAAAGTGCCTGCCGGGTCGAAGCATTGGTCCGTTCGAGCTCCTGCATTGAGCGGTTGAGCTGAAGCTCGGTCTGCTTCTGGTTGGCGATAACGCTGGCCGCCTGCTCAACGAGACGCCGGTGCTGCTCCTGAGCCTCCGCCATCGCTTGCTCGAGCTGCACCTTCGGGTCGGCGTTCTCCTCCCACCTCCCGGACAGCTTGGCGGTCAGGTACTTCCATCTGCGTTTTAGCGCGTTCCACATGGCTCGCATGCTAGGGCCATCGAGCGGGTCTGGCCGTTCATCGCCGCAACGGGAACTAGGAAGGCGGCGGGGCCGCCATGATGCGCCTCGCCTCGTCCAGCGCGCCGGTGAGCGAGCTCAGCTCGGAGGAAAGGGTGGACAGGTCGGCGCCGGCCGCTCCTGCGCTCGCCACCAGCTCTCCAGCAGACGCGACCACGCCCTCGAGCTGGGCGCTCAGCTCCGACAAATGGTTCGATATCTGCGCGCTCACAGACTCCAGGTGCCGGAAGGAGCGAAGCTGGGAGGCAAGTTCTGCCTCGCGCCTCTCGAGCTGGGCACGGTTCGCACCGCGAGCCTGCAGCAGTTCGGCCTGCACCTCTTCGAGCGCCTTGGCGGCTCTGTCGGTACGGCCCGGCGGGTCGACCAGGCCGGCGCCGCTCTTGGCGAGCGCCCAGTGCTCTTCGGTCGCCGCATCGACCTTTGCAACCGAGTTGACCAGGTAGTCAGCCACCGGTCCGGGCGGGCAGTCCGCAGCCAACTGGCGGTAACGCTTACGCGCTTCAAGCGCCCTGGTCGTGTAGCTCCTCCACGGCTCGGGCACCGACCACGGGTCTATCCGGGCGAGCCGCCGGCGGGCACGGCCCCTGAGAGCAAGGCGCCTGTGGACCGCGGCGTAGCCGACTCGCGCCCCGTAGGCGACCCCTCCGAAGACGAGTGCCACGACAAGGGGGAGGTGCGCCAGTTCACCTACCGCTACACCGGCGCCCGCGAGCACGATCGCCGTGGGTGATGCCGCCGCCTGAGCGACGGTTGGCAATCGGGTCTCACGCCTCTTTTCGAGCACGCCTAAAGGGTACGTCCCTGCGAGGTCCTGTCCTGGCACCAGCTCGAGCGGCGAGCACCCCGGCACCACGGGAGACCACACGGAATATTGGGCCTGCTTGTCCTGGTTGCAGCAGACATGGCAACCGCAATTGCGGCTTCCGCCTTTGGTGGCCCAGAAGTCCTGTCGCTCATCCAGGTGGCAGTCGGCGCGCCCGGCCCAGGCGTTGTACACATCGAAGTTCGAGCCGCGGGTGTCAACCCGGTGGACTACAAGAGTTACGCCGGCCGCTCCGGAAGCGACCCGTCCAAACTGCCGATGCGGCTCGGTTACGAGGTATCCGGCGTTGTGCTGGCGGCAGGCGTTGACGCCGAGGGGCCAGCGGGCCCGGTGCGCCAGGGCGACGCGGTCATTGCGTACCCGGTCCCAGGGGCGTACGCGACCGAGGTGTTGACAAAAGCGTCCAACGTGGTGCCCAAACCGGACGAACTTTCTTTCGAGCAAGCCGGCGGCCTGTTGCTCACCGGCATAGCCGCGTACCAGGCCGTCCACGTCACCAATGTCCGTGCGGGCGAAACCGTCTTGGTGCACGGTGCCGCGGGCGGAGCCGGCTCGAT
>DATKHZ010000129.1:0-10245 GCA_035509995.1 Acidimicrobiales bacterium
CCGAAAGAGGGTTGGTCTTAGGCATAACGAACGTGGGGCCTCCCGGGAGCCTCGACGTCTTCTTGCCCAGCAGTGCCATACGCAGAGGGTACTCCTACCGAGGGAACGAGCGTGGTTGCCTTAAACCGTTCCCCTTGAACCTGTTCGGCGGTGAGGGTTTGAGGCACCACGCTTCGCCGCGCCCCGGAGGGTTAACGGCGGATTAACCGAGAGTGAACAGCAGTGTTACATCGCTCATTAGCAGCTCACTGCGGCAGTCCACGGTTGCGGGAGCAGCATTCATTAACCAGTATTCAGGTGTGACAGACGAGGCGGGTACCTTTCCTCGCGCTCAACGGGCTCGGCCGATGTCGCTCAGCCCGGAGGCAAAGCCCACCCGTCACCCCAAGCAGCCCGGCCCGATGAAGACCCTGGCCGGGAACCAGCCCCTGACGCAGCTCGTTGTCGCCTTCGCCTTGGTCAGCACGGCGGAGTGGGCCTACGTCACGGCGTTGTCAGTGCACGCCCTGCGCCAGGAGGGGACCATCGCGGTCGGTTTTGTAGGGTTGCGCTTCTTCGTCGGTGCCATAAGCAGTCTGATCGACACGCCGTCTTGGCTTTTCCGCCGCGGCCGCAACGCGCTGGCGTGGATCTCGACGGCGCGCGCCCTTGGGTTGGCAGCTAGTGCCGTCCTGGTCGCCGCCGGCGCCCCGCTCGCTCTTCTCCTGGCATTGCTGGCTCTGGATTCGGCTGCCTCCGGCCAGTACCGGCCGGCCCAGTCGCGGATAGTTCGTTTCTTGGCCCGGAGCCCACAGGAGCTGGTCGCGTCCGCGACGGGGACGAGCACCGTGAAGACCCTGAGCCAGGCTCTGGGGGGTGTCGCTGGCGGCACCCTGCTCGCTGTGACCACACCAGCTGTCGTGTTCGCCGGGGCGGCAGGTTTGTTCGTCGCCGCCGCTCTTTTGAACTTCCGGGTCAAAACGGCCCGGTTGGCCCCCGACGAGGAGGGCCCTCCCGCTAAGGCGGGGCCGATGATGGCCCGCTTCGCAGGAACCGTCGCTGATGCCGTCCAGGTCACTCGTCGCTCCCACCTCGGGGGCATACTTGTGCTGAGCGGCTTGCGAACCTTTGTGCGGGGGATGTGGTTGGCGGTCGCCGTTATAGCGTCGATCCGCTTGCTGCACGCGGGCAGTGCCGGGGTGGGGCTGTTGATGTTGGCCGCCGGCGTTGGCTCGCTTATCGCCGCACCGCTTTCGTCGCTGCTGATCACGCGGGCCCGTGTGGGGACCCCCGCCGTCGTGGCACTCGTCGCCTGCGGGTTACCTTTGGCCGTTGTAGCAGGAGTGCCCGTTTTCAATCTCGCTATGGCCGTTGTTGTGGCCTGGGGTGCCGGGATGGCACTGGCGGACATAACGACCACGTCGATCGTGTACCGGTTGGTGGACACGCCCATGGCCCCAAGGGTCACCGGCATTATCGAATCGACGAAGTTGGCTCTCGAAGGCCTTGGAGGTTTCTTGGCCCCGGTCCTGGTCCTGCTCATCGGTGTCCGAGGGGCGCTGTGGGTGGCGGCCGTGCCGCTCCCGCTCGTCGCCGTCGCAGGGTGGAGGATGCTGCACCGCATGGATGCCACCGCCGGGGAACGAGCGCAATTGCTCGAGCTGGTCCACCGAGTTCATTGGTTGCACTCCTTGGACGTGCCGTCACTGGAAAATCTGGTCGGCCGCTTGGCACCGGTGTTCGTCCCCACAGCCGGGACTGATGTGGTCCGCCAGGGCGACGAAGGCAATTTGTTCTACATCGTGGTCTCGGGGCGCGCTGACGTGCTAGTTAACGGGTACGTGGTGGGGGCAATGAGCCGCGGCGACAGCTTCGGCGAGCGGGCCTTGCTGCGGGACGTGCCCCGTATGGCAACGATCAGGTCTCTGAGCCCTATGCACCTGCTTGCATTGTCGCGGGACAACTTCCTGGCCGCAGTCTCGGTGGCCGGGCTAGAGGATGCGCCTGGCGCCATAGGCTCCTCGGTGCCTGAGGGCAGGCGTTGGACGAAGGCCCGGCTGGTTGACTGCCTGTCCCGGGTGTCGCTCCTCTCCCATGTGGGCACCATTGAGTTGGGACAGCTGGCGGACGGAGGCGTCCGCGAAGAATGGCCGCCAGGTGCCTTCATCGTCAAACGCGGCGATCGGGGGGACTGCTTCTACCTGCTCCTGCAGGGCCAGGCCGTTGTCGTCGCAGACGGACAGGAGGCCGAACTCCGGCCAGGTGACTCCTTCGGCGAGATCGCCGCATTGCACGGGGTGCTGCGCCAAGCCGATGTCATGGCGGAGACCCCTGTACTTACGTTGAGCTTGCACCGAGACGACTTCATGCGCTTCGTCCCGGACATGTTGCCGCCCGAGGCACCAGGGTAGGATCCGACCGAAGGGGCTCCACGGGCCGGAGACGAGGTGAAGCGTGACCGACGTAATTGCTCACTCTCGGGTTGCCGTAATCGGTAGCGGCATCATGGGCTCGGCCATGGCCCGCAACCTGATCGCGGCCGGGCTACCCACAACGGTTTGGGACCGGTCGAAGTCGGCGACGGAGCCACTCTCGAAGGCCGGGGCGACGGTCGCGGCGTCGGTGACGGAGGCACTTCGGGACGCGCCGGTGGTAATTACGATGCTGCCGACGGCGGAAATCGTTAGCGCGAGCCTCTTGGACGATGGGGTGAGCGACGCTTTCGCACCCGGTGCGGTCTTGGCGCAGATGGGCACGATCGGCGTGTCGGGGACCACCGAACTCATAAGCGGCCTCGGCAAGCTCCGCCCTGACGTGATGTTCGTGGACGCACCGGTCTCAGGCAGTAAGGGCCCCGCCGAGTCAGGGCAGTTGCTCATCCTGGCATCGGGGCCGCCCCAGGCGCGGCCAATCGTGGCGTCTGCCTTCGATGCAATCGGCCGCAAGACAGTGTGGTTGGGAGAAGCGGGCCAGGGGACGCGCATGAAGCTCGTCGTCAATGCGTACATGTCGGTGCTAATCGAGGGCGTAGCCGAAGCACTTGTTTTGGCCCGCCGGCTCGGCATCGAGACCGCACAATTGGAGGAAGTCATCGACGGCGGCCCCTTGGACGCCCCCATCGCTGATGCCAAGCTGCACAAGATGGAAAGAGGCGATTTCGCCGTGGAGTTCCCGCTCGAATGGGCGCTGAAAGACATCAACCTTGCGATCGACGCTGCAGATGACGGCTCGTTACCAATTCTGGCTGCGCTGTCGGCTCAGTGGCAGGCGGCGGTTGAGGCCGGCCACGGCCGCGAGGACATCAGCGCGGCAGTACTGGCTCTTGGCGACCGCTAGGAGAAACGCGTATACGGACCGGGGAGGTTGTCAATGTTAATTTGGCTTTGGATCAAACGGCGGCGCGCCGCAAAAGCGGCGAAAGCGGCCGAAGAGGCGGCGTTACTGCCATCAGAGAAGGGTCCTTCAGAGGTGCCTCCCGACGCTGGCCCTCGGTAAACATCCCGACGCTGCCCCTGGTAAACATCCCGGCGCTGGCCGTCGGTGAACATCCCGGCGCTGCCCTTCGTTAAACATCCCACTAGCGGCTTCCATGATGGATGCCTGGCTCATGGCTTCCGTCGAACGAGTGCAGGTCCGCGATCACGCAACTCGGCGAGAGACGTGACGCCAAGCAACTGCATGGCCCGCTTGAGCTCCTCCTTCAGCAGATCCAAAGCCCGGGCCACCCCCTGCTCACCGCCCGCAGCCAGACCGTAGAGGTAAGGCCGGCCGATGGCGCACATGTTGGCACCCAGGGCGATGGCCAAGGCGATGTCGGCACCCTGACGGATACCGGAGTCGAGGATTATCGCGGGCTCATCACCTACGGCCTCCCTCACCGGCAGCACCAGGTCGAGCGCCGGTACGCAACGGTCCAACTGGCGGCCCCCGTGGTTTGACAGGTGGAAGCCCTCGACGCCCAGAGATAACGCCCGCCTGGCCTCTTGCGGGCCGAAAGGGCCTTTCAGCAGCAGTGGTCCTCGCCACCACGAGCGCACCTCGGCTATGTCGTCCCAGGTCACGCTGGGGTCGAAAATGTTGGCCATGTTGGATGGACTGACCTGCTCCTCACCCACCTCGGGCTTGCCGAGGTTGGCGAACGCCAGGGCCGGGGACCGGAGCATATTTGTCCAGTAGCTGACGTGCGTGGCTATCTCGGCCACGGCACTGGGCCTGAGCCTGGGCGGTACTGTGAGCCCGTTGCGGACGTCCCGGCGCCGGAGGCCGGTGACCGGAGTATCGATGGTGATCTCCAGCAACCCGTACCCACTAGCTTGTGCCCGCTCGACCAACGACCGGGCCAGCCCGCGGTCGCGCAGCACATAGAGCTGGAACCACAGGTCGCCGTGCCGGCCTGCGGAGAGGTCCTCGATGGAGGTGGTCCCTACGGTGGACAGGGCATAGGGGACGTTGTGCTTTTGCGCCGCAGCCGCGGTGGCTACCTCGCCACCAGGGTGCGTCATCCTGGTGTAGCCAGTTGGGCACAGGGCCAGCGGGGCGTCGTAGAGCTGGCCACCGAAGAAGGGAGTGCGTAGGTCAACCGTGGTCACGTCTTCCAGGACCCGAGGCAAGAACTGCCATTGCCGGAACGCGGTTCGGTTGTCCGTCACGGTCACTTCGTCCTCGGCACCGCCATCGATGTAGTCGAACACCACTGCGGGCAGTCGTCGCTGGGCCAGCCGGCGCAGATCCTCAATACTCAGGCAGGCATTAAGGCGCCGGGTGGTGGCGTCCCACTCGATCGGCCTGAGCTGGACCATCTCTTTGATCTCGGAGAGGCGCAAAACCTATCCCCTCCTCAGGCTGCGCACGGCCGAGCCGTTCTCACCACTGGCTGCGCGGGAAGGCCAGCTCGGCGTCTGCCCGGCTCTGTTCAAGCGGCAATGGTACGTCAGCCGGGCGGGTCACTTTCTGGCGTTGGCGGGCGAACCGATACAGGATCGGCAGGACGGGTTACGAGTGAAGGGTCACGCCCAGCGTGGCGATACCTCGCAGGGTGATGTTGTCCTTATAGGGCAGTGGGTCTTGCTCGAGCTCGATGGCCCGGAAGCGTCGGGCGAGGGTGCCCAGCGCGACCTGGCCCTCCAAGCGGGCCAGGGGGGAGCCGATGCATGTGTGCGCCCCGAACCCAAAGCCGAGGTGACGGTTCTCGGACCGGCCGATGTCAAAGATGTCTGGTCGCCTGAACTGCCTTTGGTCGTGGTTGGCCGCGGCCGGCAACGTGACCAGGCGCTCGGATTGGTGCACGGTCCCGCAGGAAAGTTCGATGTCATCGAGCAGGACACGGCCGACTATGTGCACCGGCGGGTCGAAACGCAACACCTCCTCTACCGCGCTACGGGTTAGCGAGGGGTCGGCGCGGAGCCGCTCGAACTGGTCGGGGTGGCGAGCGAAGGCCAGTACGCCATTGGCGATCAGGTTCACGGTCGTCTCGTGGCCGGCAACGAGAAGAAGGTAGAGAACCCTGAGCAGCTCGGCCTCGGTCAACTTGTCGCCTTGTTCTTCCGCCTCGAGGAGGCCGGACAGTAGGTCATCACCCGGCTGGCTCCGGCGTCGGGCGATGAGGTCGCGGAAGTAGGCCATTGCTTGCTCTTCGGCTGCCCTGTGGCGTTCCTCGAGCCCGGGCGGCCACGTGAAGGGAGGGTCGAGCCCTCTTGCCGTAACGGCCGACCACTCTTTGAACTCGTCCACTTCCTCTGCTGGCACGCCGAGCATCTCGCAGATCATCAGAACTGGAAGAGGGAAAGCCAGGTCGCCTACCACTTCCATGCTGCCGCCGGCCTCGGCCTGGTCCAGGACTTGATCGACGATTTGTTGAGCCCGGGGGCGGAGCTGCTCGACGCGTTTCGGGGTAAAGGCTCGGCTCACCAGGCCACGTAGACGAGTGTGGTCCGGAGGGTCCAAGAAAAGGAACGAAAGCGCAGGAGCTTCGGTCTCAAAGGTCGGTTCCCAATCAGGCGATTTGCGCCAGTCGTTGCTGGCCGCCGGGTGCCGGTACACCGTCATGCAGTCCTCGTAGCGCGAAATGACAGTCAGCCCGAAAGGACTGTGGTGCAAAGGCTCGTTTTCTAGCATGGCGCGGTAGGTCGGGTACGGATCGGCCTTGAAGGACCGGTCTGTCGGGTCCCATCTCACGCCCACGACGTCGCCTCATTTCTCGGGTTACGATCCGCTCGCGCAATAACCCCAATAACATAGCCCGGCGGGGGGTTTCTGGGTATGGTTGGGCGTTTCTCGGTGTAAGCGAGTGGACGGTTGTGCCCTCTGGCACGCCAAGAAGGGTCCAACCACGCCACGAAACGTCCAACGGCGCGCAAGAAATGCTCCAATCACGCCAAGAAAGCAGTCGAGCCGCGCCAACAAAGACGATTGTGGCGCCGGCGCGTGGCACGCCGAGGTCCGCCCCCTACCACACCCCTTACCGGGGAGACCTAGCGCTCGTCCCGGTCGAGACGGCTCAGCTCCTCGTCGCTGAGCTTCAGGTCGATTGCTTGGGCGCAATCGCGCGCCGAGGCCGGGCGGCTGCAGCCGGGGATCGGGATGACGTGGTCGCCCTTGGCCAGCATCCAGGCCAGAACCACTTGTTGCACCGACACCCCATGGTCGTTGGAGACGCTCACGAACGCGGGGTGGTTGTTCCGAAGCCGCTCGCCGTTGCCGATACCGCCGAGGGGGCTATACGGCAGGAACGCAATGCCGAGTTTGCCACAGTGCTCCAGTTCGCCCTCGCTGGAGCGGAAAAAGGGAGAGAACTGGTTTTGCACGCTCGCCAAATTGCCCTCACCGAGGATGGAGCGGGCCAGGTCGATTTGTGCAACATTTGCGTTCGAAATCCCGACCATGAGCACCTTCCCCGCGTCCAACAGTTCCTTCAAGACGCCGATTGGCTCCTCGTAGCGGACCTTCGGGTCCGGCCGGTGGTACTGGTACAACCCGATCGCCTCCACCCCCAGGCGGCGCAGGGATGCGTCGGCGGCACTGCGGAGGTATGTGGGGTCGCCGTTTACGGTCCAGCTGCCATCGCCCGGGCGGATATGGCCGCCTTTGGTGGCGACCAGGACCGAGCCCCGGTCGCCGCTCCACGACGACAGCGCCTTCGCTACGAGTACCTCCCCATGGCCCGTCTCGGGGCCGCCCAAGCTGTAGGCGTCTGCCGTATCGATCAGGGTCATCCCGGCATCCAAAGCGGCATGGATGGTCTGAACCGAGCGTGCTTCATCCGGGCGCCCTTCGATGGACATTGGCATCTCGCCGAGGCCAATCGCTCCGACCTGTCGTGAACCGATCCGTCGCAGTTCCACGTCGCTCTCCGATCATTAGATGGTGTGACCTGCAAAGGCTACCTGGACGGCGTTCCAATCGGTGGGTTGCGTCAGCTCAGTGGCGCGCTGCCGTCGTGATCCGGTTTTCGGCGGCCCAGCGACCGAGATCCGGTCGTTCGATGGCAGCATCCATGAGGTCCGGGAACTGAGCGGGCGTGCATGCGAGAGCGGTCACAGGGCCAAGGCGGTGTACACGCGGGGGAACTTCCGGCTCGGGCAGCTACCGCGATAAGCAGGTCCGGACGTGTCGACCAGGACGCGGTAGGGGGCCTTTGCGCTCCCTCGACAGGAGCCCCACACCGCCCGTACCGGGCTCGCGCCGCCACTCGTGGGCGGAGTATTTCGAATAACTCTTCGGCTGACCGCGAGATCGAGGCCCGGTTCTCAGTCATACCGGGTGTAGGCCAATCACACGACCAGAAGGAGCACCGCAATGGGTAGTCCAGTTGTTCACTTCGAGATCCGCTCAACCAACCCTGACGCCAGCCGTACCTTTTATGGCAAGTTGTTCGGGTGGACGTTCCCCGACGGCGGAATGCCGGGCTACAGCTATGTCGAGTCGGGGGTCGAAGGCGCCATTCCCGGTGGCATCGGTCCTGTCCAGGGCGGGGCTCCACTGGTCACGTTCTTTGTCGGCGTCGAGGACGTGGCGGCGACCCTTCAAGCGGCGACGGCGGCGGGCGGCAAGGTGGTACAGCCGGCCACCGATGTGCCCGGCGTCCGTTTCGGTCTGTTCGCCGATCCGCTTGGTCAGGTCGTAGGTATCGCCACAGCTACCGGGTAACGGCCTCAAGCGCATTGGTGTCAGCGGGAGGAAAATGAGCACGCCGGCTGACCCCCACGATCTGCTGGCACGGGCCGCCAGAGGCGACGAGGTCGCCTTCTCTGCGGTCGTGGCCCCCTACGAGCGATCGCTGTTCCGGCATTGCTACCGGATGCTGGGCTCGGGCCCCGACGCAGAGGAGGCGCTCCAGGACACCCTTCTCCGGGCTTGGCGGCGGATCGCCACCTTCGAAGCATCCGGCACAATAGGCGGTTGGTTGTACCGGATCGCCACCAACGTGTGCCTCGACGGGTTGCGGTCCAGACGGGCCCGCACCGACCCCGTCAGCCATGGGCCCGCGAGCCTACCGGGTACCCCACCGTCCGCGCCCGACCCCGAACTGAGGTGGGTGGAGCCTGTGGCAGATGCATTCCTCATTTCATTGGACGACCCCCAGAATGAGGTCCTGCGCCGAGAAGACATCAGCCTCGCGTTCGTCGCTGCGCTACAGAGGCTGCCGCCCCGGCAAAGAGCGTGCTTATTGCTCCACGACGTTCTCGGTTTCACACATGGCGAAGTTGCTATCGCGTTGGATATCAGTGAAGCCAGCATCAATAGCTTGCTCTACCGTGCCCGTCAGGCGGCGCGGCCTCGGGGGTCGGAGAACGCCCTCGACGTTTCCGACCCACGGGCCCAGGACCTGCTCGAGCGCTACCTCGAGGCGTGGCACCTGGCCGATATCGACGCCTTCGTCGCGCTGGTTGCCGAGGATGTCCGCTTCTCGATGCCACCGCTCAGCGAGTGGTTCGAGGGAGTCGCAGCGGTCGCTGGCTTTGTCGAACAGGCCATCTTCTCGGCCGCCCGGCCGTACGGGGTTGCACTGAGACCGGGCCGCTGTAACGGCCAACCTGCGCTCGCGGTCTACCAGCCCGGTCCCGATGGCTCGCTTGTTGCCGCGGGATTGCAGATCGTCACGATAAGCGAGCAGAACGGCCAGGCGCTCGTGACCGAGATCGTCTCCTACCGGAGCCCCGAGCTCGTGGTCCGTTGTGGACTGCCCGACCGGATCGGCTAGGACGAGCGCCTCGCCTAGCCCGATCGGGCCGCCGCACCATTCCGTGCCATCACCTCACGCCATGCTGGCGGCGCCGGGTAAGTCCGATCGCTAGGAGCGCTCTAGGCGGTCTGCGACGGTCACCAGAAAAGCCGCCGCGGCGGCACCATCCGCGACCCGGTGGTCGACCGACAGCGTCAGGTCGAGCTGGGCCACCGGCCGTACTGTCCCGTCCACCACGCCGGGGCGGTCCTGGATCCGCCCGGCGGCCAATATGGCGGACTGGTCCGGGTCGATAATGGCCTCGAAGCGGTCGACGCCGAACATCCCCAGGTTGCTCACCGTGACGGCGGCTCGCCCCGCGAACTCGTGCGTCAACCGGCCTTCTCGGGCCCAAGTGGTGGCTCGCCGGACGGTGCGGGCCAGCTCTTCCAGGACGAGCTTGGCCGGGCAGGGCACGGTCGCCACGATCAGGTTGTCGCCGGTCGCCACGGCTACACCGACATCGCCGCGGCCGAGCCGCCGGTAACTCGGGCCGTCTTCGCTCCAGGTACGGTCCAGTTCGGGGTGCTCGAGCAGGGCGGCGGACACGGCCTGCAGCAACAAATGGGTGATCGTGAGGCCTTCTACCTCCGCCGCCAACCGGCGCATGGCGCTGGCGTCGATGGTCCTGGATATGGAGAAATGAGGCACCTGGGCAGCTCGGGCCAAGCGGCGGGCGATGACCTGGCGGTGCGGCGGTACCGGCTCCTCCCCCGGCGCAACCGACCCTGCCGTGGCCGAGCCTGCCGTTGCCGACCCTGCCGTGGCCGTGCCTGCCGTGGCCGAACCTGCCGTGGCCGAGCCCTCCGCCGGGCCGGCGGAAACCTGCTTGTCTATGAAGTCCTGCACGTCGCGACGCTCGACCCGGCCCTCAGGACCCGTCCCGAACAGGCCAGAAAGCTCGACCCCACGCTCCCGGGCGAGCGTGCGAGCCGCCGGGGTAGCCTGCACCCTGCCGGCGGGGACCGGCCCCCGCGCCTCGGCCGCGACGGGGCTGCTGTTTGGTGTACTGCTTGGCGCCGGGGCCTTGGAGGCGGGCGCGCTCG
>DATKHZ010000130.1:0-3793 GCA_035509995.1 Acidimicrobiales bacterium
GCCGAGAACCAGCGGGCCGTGCTAGAGCCCGGAGTTTCCAACCTGGACGTAAGCCGTGCAGCTCGTCCTTCTGGCCTCTTTTACGCGCCCGATCCCTCCAGCCAACAGGTCTGCTCCATCGGGGGAAATGTGGCCGAGAACTCGGGCGGCGCTCATTGTTTGAAGTACGGCTTCACCACCAACCATGTCACTGGGCTCGAAGTGGTCACCCCGAACGGAGCGATTGTCGAACTCGGAGGCCTAGTCGAAGACGTCCCCGGTTACGACCTGGTTGGTGCGTTCGTTGGCTCGGAAGGCACCCTCGGGGTCGTGACGAAGGTGACCGTAAGGCTCCTTCGCACGCCACAGATGGTACAAACTCTATTGGCCGCCTTCGCCGACACGGACACTGCCGGACGAGCCGTTTCGGCGATCATCGCCGCGGGCCTCGTCCCTGCGGCAATCGAGATGATGGACGCCTTGGCCATTTCCGCAGCAGAGTTGGCGGTGCAGTGCGATTACCCTATCGGCGCGGGAGCGGTCCTCATCGTCGAGCTCGACGGGCCGCGCGACGAGGTGGCGGAGGGGCTCTCGGACGTCCAGCGGCACTGCCAGGAGCATGGAGCCTTCGAGATCCGGGTGGCAATCGACGATGACGAACGGGCGAGGATCTGGCGAGGCAGAAAGTCGGCCTTTGCCGCCGTGGGACGTCTCAGCCCGTCTTACATTGTGCAAGACGGCGTTGTCCCCCGCAGCGCCCTGCCGGAACTACTCCAAGAAATTGCCAAGCTTTCCGAGGTCACAGGTATACGGGTGGCGAACGTCTTTCATGCAGGTGACGGCAACCTCCACCCCTTAGTGCTATTCGATGAGAACATCGATGGACAGGCGGAGCTAGCCGAGGAGCTGTCCAATGAGATCCTCGATCTTTGCATCGCGCGGGGCGGGTCGATAACGGGGGAGCATGGCGTAGGTCTCCACAAACTAGGGGCCATGGAGAGGATGTTCACACAGGAGGACCTGGCAACAATGCAACTACTGCGGGGCGCGTTCGACCCGCTGGGTATCTGTAACCCGGGTAAAGCAGTGCCCACGCCTCGCCTGTGCGGTGAGCCTCCGCGATCGCGCCGTGGGGCCCACCCGCTCCAGGAGCCGGGGCTGGCGGAGCTGTTTTGATGGCCGCCTTGGAGGAACTTGACCGAGCATCCCTAAACGGCGCACGCCCAGGTGCGACGTGCGATTCGTTCGATGGCCTGACGCCTCGGATGGTGGTCACCCCGCAGGACACGGCAGAGGTCGCAGCTGTGCTCCGAGTTGCCGCGCCTCACGGCCTCAGCATCGTCGCCCGTGGGGCGGGGACGAAGCTCGACTGGGGCAACCCACCGGCGTCAGCGGACCTGCTGCTTGACCTTTCCCTGATGGCGGGGGTGACCGAACATGTCAGCGACGACCTTGTGGCTCGAGTCAGGGCCGGGACGACACTCGAAAATCTGTCTAAGGTACTTGCTTTAAAAGGACAACGTTTCCCCGTCGATGAGGTGGTCCCCGGCTCGACTGTCGGAGGTGTAGTCGCCACCGGACTATCCGGCCCATCACGTTATACGCATGGTGCGGTCCGCGACCTGGTCCTTGGGATAACTATGGTGCGCGCTGACGGCGTTGTCGCCCGCGCCGGTAGCAAGGTCGTGAAGAATGTCGCCGGGTACGACCTGCCCAAGCTCCTGAGTGGCTCTTATGGGACCCTCGGGATCTTGACTGAACTGATAGTCAAGCTCAAACCCATGCCGAGCGCGCAACGCTTCATAGTCGCCCCGCTTCCCACTACACATGATCTGGCCGCTTCGCTTTCGGCCTTGTTGGTATCCCAGGCGGCGCTCACAGCCGTTGAACTGGAACGTAGACTGCCCAACGGACCTGTACAACTATCTGTGCTCGTTGAAGGTCGCCCCCGTCCTGTCGATGAACGCGCGGCGGAGATCGCGGCGCTGCTCGGTAACTGCGAAGTCTCCACTTCCCCTCCAGCGAACTGGGGCCGGTTACCTGGGGAAGTAACGTTGAAGCTCACGGCCGTGCTCTCGGCCGTCGCCGAATTGGTCGAATGCTCTAGCGAACTCGCCGAGAAACACGGGTTGGCGGCCAACCTCTCCGGCTCTGCCGGTTGCGGAGTGTTCTTCATGGGACTTGAAGGCACGCTGCCAGCCGCGCCAATTGCTGCACTCTTAGCCGACCTGCGACAAGCTTGCCATAGATTTGGAGGCCACGCGACCGTCCTGCGCGCTCCTGCTCCTCTCAAGTCCTCCCTGGACATTTGGGGGCCGATACCTGGCCTCGGGTTGATGCGCAACGTCAAACAGAACTTCGATCCCGGTCAGAAGCTCGCTCCTGGTCGCTTCGTCGGCGGGATCTGATGGCCGCGCAGGACGAGCACCCCAGGCAGCCGCTGAACCTCCTGGGTGCAGGGGACGCAATTGCTGACTGCGTCCACTGTGGGTTTTGCCTGCCGGCTTGCCCCACATATGTGTTGTGGGGAGAGGAAATGGACTCACCACGAGGACGCATCCACCTCGCCGACCAGGTTCGCGCCGGCGGCCCACTCGAGGGCGCCACGGTCAAGCATTTCGACCGGTGCCTATCATGCATGGCATGCGTCACCGCGTGCCCGTCAGGAGTCCGCTACGGCGAGATCATTGAGGCTGCCCGCGCCGACGTCGAACAAGCCACAGACCGTGCTCTCCCTGACCGGCTGGCTCGCTCCGCCATTTTCAGCCTGTTCCCATACCCACGACGCCTTAAGATCGCACGAGCGGCCTTGGGGCTGGCCCAGCTGACGGGGATCCAGTCGGCTCTGCGCCGACCAGGAGTGTCGCGTCACCTCCCGGCGATGCTTCGCGCTGTCGATTCTGTCGCCCCCCCGGTCTCACGCCTCGTACGCCTTCCCGTGCGCCTCCCCGCGACCGGTCCCCGCCGTGGGGTTGTCGGGTTGCTTACTGGCTGCGTCCAAAGCGTCTTCTTCTCAGCCACAAACGCCGCCACCGCCCGCGTTCTCGCTGCCGAGGGCTTCGATGTAGTAGTCCCTAAAGGCCAGGGCTGCTGCGGCGCCCTCTCTTCGCACTCAGGTCGAACGTCCGAGGCCGCACGCTTCGCCACGAAGACAATCGAGACCTTCAAATCCGCCGGTGTCGAGTTCATCGTCGTCAACGCGGCCGGATGTGGGTCTGCCATGAAGGACTACTCACGGCTTTTCCCGGCCCAGACCAGCGGCAGCGTTGCGGCCGACTGGCTGAGCACCCGCACACGCGATTTGTCTGAGCTGTTGGCAAGTTTCGGTACCCGAGCCAGGCGTCATCCTGTACCGCTAAAGATTGCTTATCATGACGCTTGCCATCTTGCGCACGCCCAACGGATCCGTGCCCAGCCTCGGGACTTGCTCCAGGAAATCCCAGAGTTGCAGCTATACGAGATCCATGATGACCTTTGCTGCGGATCGGCCGGGATTTACAACCTCGTCCAGCCTGATGCCGCTAAGGAGCTCGGCGACCGTAAGGCCGCGGCCGTGATGGCTACCGGTGCAGAGGTAGTCGTGACCACAAACCCAGGCTGCATGATGCAGATGAGAAGTGCTCTTTTGCGCGCCGGGTCCACGATCAGGATCCTTCCTCTTGCGCAGGTCCTGGACATCTCGATCAGGGGCGGCGCCGAGGTCGAGAATGTTCGCTCGCGCTCTGGCCCTAAGGGGGCTACCGGCTTGCCGCCCCAATCAACCCGTTCGGGTCGAGGACGAACTTCTTAGCTGCACCCGAATCGAAGTCCTTAT
>DATKHZ010000131.1:0-3298 GCA_035509995.1 Acidimicrobiales bacterium
GGCGATGAGATACCAGAGGGCAACGTAGAGCCCTGGCTCGAGGCGCTGCGCGATGGTCGCAATGAATTGTGCTGTTGCCGCCGCTACTACGATAAAGAGAGGAATCTCGGCAAATAGCGGGAGCTCGCCAGCTTCGAGCCCGTGATTGTAGCCGAATGGCAGCGAGACGAGGCCGGCCAAGAGGGCGACACTCCACACCCAGGCCAGCGGCACGCCCCATTCTCCGTAGACCACCCGGACCCCGCACAGGCGCGGCACCAGATAGTAGCATTCGCCGATGAACAGGGTCGAAAAGGCGCCGAAGATGACGCCGTTGACATGGACCGGCCGCAGGCGGCCGAAGGTCAGCCCTAGATGTTGCGTGCCGAGGTAATCGGGATAGTTGAAGAGACCGGATAGCGCTACTCCGACGGACGGAGTGACGATGAGCCAGAACATCCCGAAATAAAGCCAAGTTCGCACCACTCGGACATCGACCAACTCATCCAGGTCGACGCCGGTGAACCTGCCACGCAACACGATCGAGGTTTCTGTCATGACGCGTCCCCAACTCCCTTAGGGCGGCCTCAAGCCGCGCAGGGCCTCGCTCGGATCCGTCTTACCCCGACCGCATCGAGAATCATCGAGATGGCCCCGCCCTTTCCCATCAGCGAAAGTTCGTGACGGCCTACCTCAACCGTGTCGAATGAACCTAATACTTGCCGGGGACCAACACCGAGCCGGAGTTCGACCAGTAGATATAGGCTTCCAGAGCCTTCATCGCCTCCGAGTCAGGATCGATCTTCTCGCCCTGGTTCGGTTTCTCGATGCACCAGTTGATCATGTCGCGAAGCGTCGCGAACTGGTTCATGCTCGCCTGGAACTTCGGGAACGCTTGGGGATGGGTATCGGAAGCAAAGGGATGGCACATTGCGCAGGCCATTCCCGTGGTGGAAAGCGTTACGCCCATCTCCTTGGCGGTCGCCTCATCGCCGTGGAACAAGAGGTCGCCCTTCTTGACCTCATCCATGAACGCTTCTTGGTAGGCTTGCAATTGTTGCGGTGTTACGGGGTCCTTATTCGCAGCGGCGGGACCGATGAGAACTGCAACGGCACCCAGCAGCCCGGCGAGCGAAGCGCAGGCCAGAAGCAACGTCGTTCTGGTTTTCATAGCGGCCCTCCCTAATACGGCCCGATCTGATCGGCGATCCGCGGCCGCAGGACCTCAGGCTGACTGAGCGAAGAGTCCGGCGCCGACTTTGCCAATACCTCCTTGCGGCCCCACATCACGTACTCGTTCTCGACACGATCATTGTTAAAGCCCAGCTTGCTCCAGCCGACACCGTCGAAGTAATCGCCGGGGTCCACCCGGATCATCGTCGTGGTGAGCTTCGGCACGCCCTCCGGGGCGTAGGGCCAAGGCCAGGAGGTCGCCAGCATGCCGATCGAGCGCATATGCCCGATTTCGTTGTAGAGCACCTGATGGACGTGGCCATGGACGTTGGTGACATTGCCATAGGGCTTGAGCACCTCATTGACTTCGCGCCAGTCGCGCACCCAGAAGTTCCACGGCGGGTAATACTCATAGAGCGGATTATGGCTGAAGATGATGACGGGTCTTGATTTGTCCCAAGAGGCGAGCGTCTGCTGCAGCCAGTCGAGCTGGTCGCTCCCGACGCCGGCCCACGGGCCAGCGACGCTGCCATCGAGGTCCGCCATGTAGTCCATGCGCTCTTCGGGGGTCAACTTCCGCACCGTCCAATAGTCCGGGCCGCGGCTGACAGTGTCGAGCCCGACAAAACGCACCCCCTTGTGATCGAAGGTCCAATTGGGCTTGTCGAAGAGCTGCTGCCACTTTGCGCCCATGTCGTAGTACCAGTCGTGCTCGCCCGGGATAAAGACCTTCCTAATTGTGATTTCCTTCAGGAGCTCGACCCCGAGTTCGAGCTCGTTGGCTCTGCCGAGCTGGGCCAGGTCGCCGCCGAAGATCATGAAGTCGGCGGGCGGGCTCATGGCCTGGACCTCGTTCGCGGCGCGCTGCACCTTGTCGACGAAGCGCGTGTTGACAGACCTCGGATAGAGGTGGGTGTCAGAGACCCACGCGAATTTGAATGGCTCCTCGGCGGCGTAGGCGACATCGATGGTGTTTATGAGCGGCCACCACCCGAAAGTCTGAGCGACCGTCGCCGCGCCGGTCAGGCACGATCGGTGGATGAAAGTGCGCCGAGTAATCTGGAGCGACGCGTCAGGACGGGACCCGGGCCGTTGCAGCACGGCAACCATCTCCCGTCGTTCACGGTCAAGTTCAGACATGGGCATCTCCTCTTGGGTCCGGCTTGTTTTTTCGCTATGGTACTTTGGAGCTTATCCCTGAACCTCGCAGTCTTATCGAACCCTACACGGGCCGGCGATAGAGAGCCGGGCGCCCCTCGCCAACCTGTCTATTGCTTCTTCAATTCAATCGTCAGACTCGTTGGCGCGCCGCTCGTGACAGTCACTGACTGCTGAGCGGGGCCGGTCAAGGACTGGATCGCCACAAGGGTGTAGTTGCCCGGCGGCACGTCGGTGATGCTGAACTTGCCGTCGGCGCCGGTGACAGCGTAGTAGGGGTTGTCGACCACATAGATCCACCCTTCCATCCAGCCGTGCGCGTCGCAGTCGATGCGCACGGTCCCGGGCCGCGTCAGTTCCGTGGGAATTCGCTGTCCCTGGTTCGGCAACGCCATGTTGAAGGCGGTGCGCTTTCCGTAATAGCCGTGGGTGTTGTGCAGTACCGGGTCGTCGTTGACGACCTCCAGCGGGCCTGCACGGATCACCTGAACCTCAGGCTCGAAACGACATTTGCGATTGTCGAGTTCGGGCGTCTTACCGGCTGCCGGCCATGCTTTGCCCTTCGCCACGTCGACCAGGTACACGACTGCGTCCTTGACGCCTTTGTCGGGCCCAACCTCGATCAGCGCCTCCTCGCGGGGGTCGCCGCAGACCTCGACGTCTTTATTCGGGATGATTTTCCGCGTCGGCACCACGCCGTTAAAGACGACCTTGCCCTCGATCGTTCCGCCGCCCGCGACCGCGCCCTCATCGTAGGCCCGCGCAGGTACGCCAATCGCCCATGCGAAGACACTCGCGAAGAGTCCAAGACTCAGCGTTAGGCGTTTCCTCATGCCACCCCCCTCGTGCAAACTTCCGCAGGGGAACCCAGTAACCAATAATCGAACCACAAATTGGGCGATAAGGGAAGTGCAAAATTGGCTGCCGGAAAATTGGCTGATTGACCGACGAACAAAGGTACGCCCGGCCGCTCTCAGCGGCGGACGCC
>DATKHZ010000132.1:0-10138 GCA_035509995.1 Acidimicrobiales bacterium
GATTTCAGCCGCTCGGCCGCCGAGGCGTACGGCCAGCGAGTCGTAAAGGTAGCTCTCCTGGTAAAGGTGGCGCTCGGAGATGGGGAGTTGTTCGGTGACGCCGAGAGCCTGGCCGGCCGGCAGGATCGTGACCTTGGCTACGGGGTCGGCGTGAGGACTGAGCCCTGCCACCAAGCTGTGACCGGCCTCGTGGACGGCAACCGCGTGCTTCTCGTCGGGCATCAGGGCATTGGAGGCGTCCCGCCGGCCCAGCAGGATGCGGTCGCGGGCCGAGTCGAAGTCGGCAGCCGTCAAAATGCCTCGATCGTGGCGGACCGCCACGATCGCAGCTTCGTTGACCAGGTTGGCCAGGTCGGCGCCGGCGAACCCGGGCGTGCCACGGGCGATGACGTCAAGGTCGACATCGGAGGCGAGGTGTTTGTCGGGAGTGTGAACGGCCAGGATGGCCCGGCGCTCGGCCTGGTTGGGGAGAGGGATCTCGACGGTGCGGTCGAAGCGGCCTGGGCGCAGCAGGGCCGGGTCGAGGCTCTCGGGACGGTTGGTGGCGGCGATGAGCACGACGCCGGTGGCGGGGTCGAAACCGTCCATCTCGGCAAGCAGCTGGTTGAGGGTTTGCTCGCGCTCGTCGTTGCTGCCGAAATGCCCGTTGCCGCGGCGGCCACCGATGGCGTCGATCTCGTCGATGAAGATGATGGCCGGGGCTTTCTTGCGGGCGTCAGCGAAGAGGTCACGCACCCTGGCGGCGCCCAGGCCGACGAACATCTCCACAAAGCTGGACCCGGTGAGGGCCAGGAAGGGTACTCCCGCCTCCCCGGCCACGGCACGAGCCATCAACGTCTTGCCCGTACCGGGAGGGCCGACCATGAGCACTCCGCGGGGCCCGACCGCGCCGGCGCGCCGGTATTTCGCGGGGTGCTTGAGGAAGTCGACCACCTCTGCCACTTCCTGTTTGGCACCGTTGTAGCCAGCGACATCACCAAAGCGCGTCGAGGGGCGGTCATCAAGCTCGTAAACCCGAGCCTTCGAGCGGCCCAGACCGGCGATGCCACCGGTGATGCCCCCGGCGAGGGCGCGTCCCCGCCGCCCCATCCAGATGAAGAAACCCACGAACAGTAGCAGCGGTAGCAGGTCGAAAATGACGCCCAAGAGGGAGACGCTGCCTGCGACGGTGCCGGTCACCTGGACCTTGTGCGCTAAAAGCTGGGTTGAGAGCTGGGTATCGGGAACGGCCGTCGGCACCTGAGAGGTGTAGCGGTCACCGTTGGTGAGCAGGCCGGCCACCTGCCCGGTGGGGTCGATGCTGGCCGTCTTGACGTGGTTCGTGTCGACTTGGGTCACGAAGTTAGTGAAGCTGAAGGCCCGGGTGGGCACGGCCCCGGTCATTGCCGGTCGCCCAAATAGAGAAACCGTGAGCAATAAGCCCCCAACTAGTAGCCAGATCCGCCATCTCGGCGGCCGGGGCGGGGCGGGCGGAAGGACCGGGCCCCGGGGTGACCCGGGCTTGGCTGGGTTGGATTGATGTTGCTGCCAATTGCTCACGATAATTCCACCTTTGTATGGTTGCTGTCTGTTTGCTGTGTGTAGTTGCGATTATGTAGTTGCCGGCGAGCCTCAGGCCGCGTTCGAGTTCCCCTCGCCAACGCGGGCGAGCTGACGCCCCGTGCGGACCTGGGGAACAGAGTCATGGAGCGCCCTATGGGCGACAGCGCCATAGGCGCTAAATGCCAACAGAGTTGTCTCGATGAACAGGGCGGCGAGGCCGAGCATGCATGACCAGTTGCCGGCGTCTTGGTTGTCCAAGGGCGTGCTGAAGGTGCGGGTGAACGCGTAGCCCCCGATGGCGGCCCCACAGACGACCGCGCTCGCCAACCAGGTGCGAAGATCGCCCCTGATGGCCAGACGCGCCGCCACCGCCAAACAGCCTGCGATGAGGAACATGAACGTGACCCCCAGCAAAGGTGTTTGTTCTGTCGTCTGAACGATCTGAAGGAAATGAATGGCCCCGATTGCGAGCAGCGACAGGACGCCAGTGGCACGCAACACCGCGTCGTTGGCGTTGACGGACGGCTGTGCCAATGGCCGGTGCGCCCGTGAGGCGAGGTTAGTGATGGGCTGCAGGATGGACATTTTCTCTAGTTCCCTTTCTGATGATCGGTCCCGTTGTTGTCGCGGGTCGAGGAGCGGGCCGGCAACGACGGGGACCCCCGAAGTGGCGTGTTGGGGCTTGGGCATCTGGCCTCAACGAACACCTCAACTGATAGCTGCATGGGTTACACCCGTACCGGATGGCGCGAGCGAACGGATCTCGCTCGTGCCAATAATTCGCCTTCTACCAACTGGGTGAAATCATCCGAGCCCTGTCGCCATAGCTCGGGTGTAGCTGTTAGGGGGCCCTAGCCGATCAATGAGTATGGCTGGCGCTCGGGACCACTGCGGACAACACGTTCGCTACGGCGAGGTTCCTTCATGAAGTCCAGGGCGACCCAGCCCGCCAGAGTGAGCGCCGCAGCAATCTCCAGCGCAATGGACTCACCGGCAAAGGGGGCTGACAGCGATTCCTTGAACCCGAACAAACCGACGTTGACGCTGGCGACTAAGCCAGCCAGGATACCTAGGACAAGCCCGGTCCCCAAAGTGCCGATAAGACGACTTGGCCGCACTAGGAGGGCGGCTGCGACGACCAGAGCGCTGACGGCACCGGCCAGGAACAGCGGTCCAATAGTCGCGATATGGCGGTAGCCCTGCTCCCATAGGTGAAAATGGACCCAACCATCGGCGCTCAACAGACCGATTGAACCCAACCGGAGGAGCAGCATAGCTACCTCCACCGCGTCACCGCGTAAATGGGCCTTCCTGTGGTGCGGTGAAACTACCTGCCAGGTACTCGGAACTTCAGCTAACTTCATTGTGTCACTCTCCTTAGCTTGTGGACTGTCACTAAGGAATACGGCGACGAGTTACGTGTTGCGTTTGCTCTACCACTTGAAAGCGGAGAGCCGCGCTTAGCTCGACAGAGCACTGCCGAGCGCGGCGACCGAGGCTCCCCAACAGGGGTGTCAGGAGAAGATCGCCGTCGCTACAGTGGCGCCCGACCGGGTAACGATCTCGGCTCGGCCAAGCCTGTTGATGTCTGCCCGAAGGACCCGGGCAAACTGGCCGCTCCCGTTGTCCACCTCGAAAGTACCGCTTGCCACGGTTGCACCGTTGTGCGCTTGGATCTTGCAAACGGCCTTGCCGTCATACGCTGAACGCTCGATGTTTATGAATACCCAAGACGGGTCGCCGGGGTAGGCGGCAATTTGCCCAACTAGATGGTGTTGCGCGCTAAGCAGCATCGCCGTGCGCGGGGCTTCAGCTTGTGGAGCGATGGTGGCCACTTGGGTTACCTCCCCGGTCAGGTCCTTTGCCCGGGACGGCCGCCCACGACAAGAGGACAAGTTCTTACATTCGATACGGCCCTGTGTTACATCGGGGGCGACGGGGATTGGGAAAACGGGCCGACGTGTAACCCTCCGGGCTATCTATCAGTCGTTGCTGGGCGATAGCCGATAGACACACCACGGCCGTGGCTCAGCGGCGCCACCGTTGAAGGAGAGCCTGTGTCGTCGATGACAGCCTCGCCGGTCGCTGCCGTCGATGAAGCGCCACTACCCGTCGGCCAGGACGTACAGCTGCAAGGTCTCAGCCCTGCCTCGCACAGGAGTCCCCCCGCCTCGACGTTGAGAGTTGTCCCGGCGCGGAAGTGGCGACGAACCCCGGTTGTGTTGAGGGTGGTGGTCGCCGTGGCAGTCTTGGGGGTCCTGGCCAGCGAACGGAGCCTCATCGCTTCGTCGTTGCGAATTGTCGACCACCTCAAGTGGACTTGGTTTGTGCTCGCCGCGGTACTTGAGGCCGTGTCGATGGCGAGTTTTGCGCAAATGCAACGCCGGCTCCTGAGAGTGGGTGCGACTAGGGTCCGCCTTTTCCCGGTTATGGCGACTGTGTATGCGGGTAACGCCCTGTCTAGTACCGTGCCGTTCGCCGGTCAGCAGATGAGTACCGTCTTCGTCTTCCGTCGTTTCAAGAAGCTGGACGTGGATGCGACCGTTGCCGGTTGGACGTTGGTCGTGGCCGGAGTGATCTCGTCTTTGGCGTCAGCGCTCCTCCTAGCAGCCGGGGCCATCTTGACCGGTAATGACGTCGCCATCGCCACGGGCATAGCCGGCGGCCTGCTAGGGGTGGGCATTTTTGCTTTGACGACGGCAGCCCTTCGGAGGCCCGCCGTCACAACCGCCTTGCGGCGGCCAGCGGGGTGGGTACTGCGACAGGCCTCGAAGGTGTTGCGCCGCCCGGCTCGGGACTGGGACGAGGTGCTCATTAACCTGGCCGGCCGCCTGGGCTCGCTTCGTCTCCCTGCCTCGGGATGGGTGACGGTGGTCATTTGGGCCTTCTTGAACTGGCTTGCCGACGTCGGAGTCCTCGCCGCCAGCGTCGTAGCCGTCGGCGCTCCTGTGCCGTGGCGGGACCTTCTCTTCGTCTACGGAGTGGGCGTGGTAGCTCAAAACGTCGGGGTCCTACCGGGCGGCCTCGGCGTGGTGGAAGGAGCTCTCGCCCTCGCCCTCATGAGCGCCGGGGTGCGCCATCCGCTGGCCTTGGCTGCGGTACTTGTCTACCGCTTCGTCAGCTTCTGGATGGTCATCTCAGTGGGTTGGCTGACTTACCTCTCAGGGGCCAGACGACACGGCAACGACAAGCAGATCGGCCGCCACGATGGTCGTCGCCGCGCCCTGCCTCGTGGCAACACGCTGTGAGCAGTTCCGGAGCCGTCCAACCTCGCCGTCCTCTGGCTCCGTCTTTCCGCGTCCTCTCAGCGGACGACCTTCCCCGACGACGTTCGTGCCGTTGCTGATTATGTGAAAGTGGCCGAGCCGAGGACGGAACCGGTCGGGGTGACCAGTCTCGCCCCGCGGAGCTGGGCGACGTCGCCCCGGATGGCCCGTGAAAACTGTCCGACACCACCATGGAGCTCGAAGGTGCCGGCGGCCACGGTCCAGCCATTGTCGCTTTGGAGCATGCAGACCACGTTGCCGTTGTAATTGGCGACGTCCACGTTCATGTACACCCACGACGGATGACTGGGATCGGCGACGATCTGGCCCACGACACGGTGATCGGCACTCTCAAACGTCCCGGTAAGCAATCCCACTCCGTGAGCCGCTGGCACCGCTACCGGGGCGGTCCTTGCGTGGTTCATCGCGTCGGTGGCGGACGTGGTCCCGGCGACGAGCACCAAACCGGCGGCGACCGCAGCGATGGCGAAGCGCCCACGGCTTATCCTGGTCGGGCGGGCGCCCGAACCAGCAATCCTGAGCGGCTGGAAACCCGGCTCGGCCAGGGAGCTCGCCTGAGCCTTGAGCTCCTCGTACAGGCCGGAGACGAACTCATCGTCGGGCGTGGCATCACCGGGGCGCTCTGCCCGCAAGGCGATGGCCATGCGCAGCACGTCTACGTCTTCGGGGGTGGCCGAGAACCTCTCCGGTCGTCGTCCCGACACGAGCGCATCGATGAAAGCCGCCGGCTTCCGGGCCGTCATTGCCCCAGGTCCTGCGCCACTTTGGCCGCCATCTGCAAGGCGCGATGTTGGAGCACCTTGGCATTGCTCACGCTTACGTCCATGGCTAGAGCGGCCTCCTTGATCGAGCATGCATCAAGAAACCTCAACTCGAGGATGCGTCGGAAGCGATCGGGGAGGGCCGCCAGGACCGTGGCTGCCCGCTGCGGCGCGTCAGTCGGTTGACCGGTCGTCGAGGGCTCGACCAGGTAGGCCAAGTCGGAAGCCGGGTCAATCGAAGTAACTGCCAGGCCCAAGCGCTGCCGCCAGTGCGAAGCCAGGACCGTACGGGCCGTGACCAGGAGGTACGCCCGGACCTCACCTTTCGACGAGGCCAGGCGAAGGGGGCCGAAGGCCGTGCGGAAAACCTCGGACGTGAGGTCCTCAGCATCTGGGCGGTTCCCCACCTTTGCGTACATCAACCGGTAGAGCCGTTCGACATTGTCCTTGTACACCGATTCCCAGTCCGTATAGATGTCGGCGTCTACCAGTCGTAGGTGCGCGCCGTTGCTATCGCCCTGGACGGGGTGGTGATCTTCGGACCGTTTGCTTGGCTGAGTAACACGGAACATCTCACCAGGCAATAGGGATTCGGGTTACAGCGGCCCTTAGCCGGACGAGGCCCAGGGCGGAAAGCAGCGTACCCAGTGTCGGAAGGCAGCGTACCGTACCGCAAGCCTGCGGCCGCGACCAGCGCCACCACGGCCCCTTAGCTGCCGCTGCGTCGGGTGTTGGGGACACCTCGTGTCGCACACCGTCCGGCACCGCGTTCGCGCCGCCCCGCGGGCACCTGCGGCAAAACGCGCCGAGAGCACATTACCGATGGGAAATATGCGCGCTCCGCGGGCCCGCTCCCCACTTGCTCCTTGTAACCCACCTTCATATTCGTTCTTGAAACAAATGGACCGGTTGAGATCAACCCGAGAGAGTGATCGAGAGGCAAAAGTTATGAGTCGTAATCGCGCATTGGTGTCCATCGTGGCCGGAGCAGTCGCACTGTCCGCCATCGGGGTAGGCGCAGCAGCCGCCGCATCCGTCAGCCCGGGAGCGACCGTGGCCGCCGTCCAACTGCCGGCCCGGGCTGCGAGCGCCACGGCAACCATCCAGACGGCAAAAGCGACGGTGGGCGGAAAAACCGAGACAATCCTGGTCAGTTCCCGTGACCTTCCCCTTTACTACTATTCGCTCGATACCGCCAAGAAGTCATCCGTCACCGGCGCGCTAGCCCAATTCTGGCCTCCACTGGTGTCGACGTCGCCGACCGAGAGCGGTGCGCGCGGCAAGCTCACCGTCCTGAAGGACTTCAATGGCCACCAAGTCGCCTACAACGGTCATTTCCTGTACACCTTTGCCGAGGACAGTCCGGGGCACGCAACGGGTCAAGGCGTGGAGGGCTTCTTCCTGGCGACCCCGGCCCTGAAGCCGATCGGCAGTTCATCGGCGCCTAAGGTCATGACACCGCCGACCACTGGCTACGGCTACGGCTATTAGGAGCCAACGGCCGAGGCCAGGCTTGCCCACGCCCCCTTCGCTGGGTCGCTCAGGTAGGGGTGGCCTCGGCCCTGTTGACCCACCTGCTCGGGCGCACCTTGTCCCCCGCCCAATGGCGTTCTCGCATTCAGAAGTAGGTAAGCATTTGCTACCAAGAGGAGCCTGTTGACTATGACCGACGCAAACTCCCGATCCCGTTCGCCCTCAGGCCAGCGCGACGACAGAACGTCCGCCCGGCGGCACAGCACCATCACGACAGCGCCGTCAGTCCTGCGCCATAAGATCGTCTCTCGCCGCCTGTTCGTCACGGTGGTCGTGCCGGTTTTCGCGGCGCTGGCTGCCGCCGTCCTCCTTGTTGCCCTCGTTGGCGCGGGCGCATTGCCCTGGATAGTCGGGTCTGTGCTGGCCCTGGCGGTCACGGGCGTTATGGTGCTCGGCATTCACGCCGGCGGCCACGGGTGGTTCACTCCAATCCCAGTCGTCGTCCTGGCGGCGGCCTGGGCTGCCACGGTGTCAGCCGGCACCTGGTGGTCCGCCGCCGCCTGGCTGCTGGCGGCGCTGGCCTTCATAGCCGCTCTGCTGGCAACGGCCATCGTGCTCCCCGCCATTGCCTATAGGCGCACCGCTTTCCCTCTCCAAGGAACGGCCGCCCTCCCCGGCTCCTCGGGCGTTGCGGTCACTGCCTTGGCCCCCACAGGCATAGCCCGGGTCAACAACGAAACCTGGGGAGCCAAATCTGTGAGCGGTCCCTTGCCACCTGGCGCTCCAGTGCACGTAATACGAGCCGAGGGCGTGCGCCTGCTGGTGTGGTCAGAGGCTGGCAGCATCCCCGGGCCTGACGCCTTGGGCTCGAACAACTAATAACGAGAAAAGGATTAGCCATGACCATCGCAATACTTGTCGTAGCCGCAATCGTGCTTGTCGGGCTGATAACCCTGGCAGCCGCGTCCATCAAGATCGTGAGCGAGTACCAAAGGGTCGTGCTGTTCCGTCTGGGACGCGCCGTCGGGGCACGGGGCCCGGGCCTGACGATCATCAACCCCGTCACGGACCGCATTTCCTGGGTGGACCTGCGCGAGAAATTCCTGGAGATCCCTCATCAAACGGCGATCACTAAGGACAACGCCGCCATCGCCATCGACTTCATCATTTTCTACAAAGTTCTTGACCCGTTGACTTCTGTCGTGTCCGTGCAGGACTTCAAGGGTGCCGCGATCAACATTGCCTCCACGACGTTGCGCTCGGTGGTGGGCGACATGAGCCTTGACGACGTCCTGTCCAAGCGGGAAGACATGAACAGTTCCTTGCGTATAAAGCTGGACGACGTCACCGAGCGCTGGGGCGTGAAGGTGTCCAACGTAGAGGTGCGCGAGATCAAGCCGCCTCCCGCCGTGCTGGAGGCCATGACCCGCCAGATGTCGGCCGAGAGGTCACGGCGGGCCGTCATCACCGAGTCCGAAGGCCAAAAGCAGGCGTCGGTCACCGTGGCCGAGGGACAGAAGCAATCGGCCATCCTTGAGGCCGAAGGTGAGCGCCAGAGCGCCGAACTGAGGGCTCAGGGCTTCGCCGCCGCGCTGCGGCGCATCCTCGAGGTCGCACACGACGTGGATTCGACGACCATGACCTTGCAGTACCTGGAGACGCTGAAGCAAATCGGGGCCTCGCCGTCGACGAAGTTCGTCATACCGGTCGAGCTCACAAGTTTGTTGAGCGGTGTTCTCAATGGTAACGGGAAGGGCAGAGCCGACAATGGAGCTGCCATGCAGGCGACCCCTGGCCCCCTCAACTAACGCGATGGTAAACAGCGGCAGGACCATGACAGCCCCGCATGGGCAGTTCGAAATAGAGCTCGCCGAACTGGCCTTTGGGTCGCTGCACGGCAACGAACGAGCCGCACTACTGGAGCATGTCGGCTCCTGTGCGGACTGCGCGGCTCACTTGCGAGACCTCGAAACGGCGGCCGACACCTTGCTCCTCTTGGCGCCCGAGGCCGAAGTACCGATCGGGTTCGAGCGGCGCGTTTTGGATATGATCCATGGTCGTTGCTCTAGCGGTCCGCGTAATCCGGGTTAATACTCGGCATTTCGAAGGAGCAGGGTGGCGCTCGCCGTGGACGGCGGCATCACCCGTGCGATCACCGGGCGTCGCATAACGCCGGGCCAGCATGATCCGGCACCACAACGCGTCTCGTGACGTGCGAGCGGGATGCTCGAGGACTTCCCCCGAAGTAGTCCCATTTGATGGTTCAGAACGCTCGCTCGTTGTCGGGCCCGTGTTGTACTGGTAGACATGCGCGCACAGGTCCGGCGTCACGGGAGCCCAACATTGTTGTCGTGGTTGATGTGGTTCGATCAAAAACCAGGCCGGGTCAGAGGATCAGGCTGGCAATGGTTGCGACGATCACCACCAGGCCAAGGGTTCGGCGGAATGGGTTGACTCCCCGAACCAACTCGTCACCGGCCCATACCAAAAGGGCCACATCGCCAAGCACGCGGACGAAGCTCTCGACTGCTCCTTTCGAGTGGTAGAGATGTGACGCAACCGAGAGGAGAATGAAGACGACGAGGGAGATGTTCGGCCACTGGACCACCGTCAGGCGCCCAGTCTGACGATTTAGGAGCATCCAGCGGACCGCACGGCGGACTTTACGTTCTCTCGGGCCGGTTGGTTCGGCCGACTTCGGCGCCTCTCGTGCATGGCGCAGCTCCGGGGGTCTCATTGGGGAGCGTTAATTGGTCAGCGCCGAGGGCTACTTCGCGCCCAACGTCTCGAGGTGATCGGCCACCGTCTGCACCCCGTCGAGGTTGTGGACATCGCGGTCCAGGAGGGGAACTCGGGCAACGGGCGCGGGTGCAACCTGAGCGACCAAAGCGGCCACGCAGTTTTCCTCGTGCTCTGCCACGGCCCGCAGAGCCACCCAGTTGCTGTTGAGGTCGATGAACGCCCGGGCGTTCCTGCCGCTCTGGGAGCGGCCCGACTTTGCCCTGGGGACGACAGGCGCCGTTGTGACGGGTTGTGCATCGAAGCGGGGATGGAGGCGGTTGACGACGAGGGCCT
>DATKHZ010000133.1:0-6157 GCA_035509995.1 Acidimicrobiales bacterium
GGCTTTTGACACCCCGCTCAGCCCGCCACCTCTCGACGACGGACCGGGGCCTGCTACCGGGCTCTCTGGCGATTACCCGGACGGGACTTCCACCCGCAGGGCTGGTCCAGTTTGCAGGACGCAACATGCCGACGAGCGTAGCGACTATGCCGTTGAGCGTAGCGACCGCTGGGGGACGATGGTCGGGACGCGAAGGTGACTGGGGGGGGACGACGGTTGGGATGCGAAGGTGACTGATGGTCGGCTGCCAGGAAAGGAGGCCCGCGTGCAGGCCATGACGGCCGGCACTACGCTCTCACCCCAATCCTCGCCCGCCATGAGAACGATAGGCCTGGGGAGGACGCTGACTCGCCGAAGGCCACCTCCACATCGTGGCGGAACTGTGTCTCGCCGATATCCTCATCGGACAGTGCCAGGCGTCTCAGCGCTTGATAGCTGCCCTGGCTGGCCATCAGCGCCACAAAGCGCTCGACACCACCGGGGACGGCCTGGTTGAACATGACCTCCCTGGTGAAACCGAAGTAGCCCGATGTGCTGATCCGCTCGAGGTGCCCTGCCTTGGACCAGGACTGTGCCCCCCCGGGCATGGCCCTGTTGCGGTGCGGATCGGCGAGGTCCTCATCGACCAGGGCCGGGTCGTCGTCAGCTATCGGGCGCCTTAGCTCCTGCCCCTGCTCCCCGGCCGCCGCACGGGCCTCGAGGACCCGGATGCGGCGGTGCAGTGCCGCCCACGCTGCCTCGGCCCTGGCCACCCCGCTCACTGGTGGCCAGTCGGCGTCAACGACGGCGAAGACGCCACCAGGTCGCAGGACCCGAGCTACCTCAGCCAAGGTGGAGCCCGGTTCCATCCAGTGCATTGCCTGGACTGCTAAGACCACGTCGGCCGAGCGTTCAGCGAGCCCGGTGCTGTGGGACCAGGCCTTCCGGTAGGTAACGCCGGCGGCGGGCCGGGACTCAGCCACAGTTCTCATGTCGTCGCTCGGCTCCACGCCCACCACGGAGGCAGCCCAGGTCGCCGCCCATCGAGAAGAAAGCCCGGTCCCACTCCCAAGATCGACGACGACCGGCGCCACGACGTTGGCGTAGCTGCAAAGCAGCGGTCCTAGTTCAGGCGGGGGCGACGGCCGGTTGGCGTCGTAAATGTCGGCGAAACCGCTGAAACGACCTGGGTTACCGCCGCCCGCGTCCACAGCAGGATCGTATGCAACCCAGTGGGAAATTTCGAAGGCACGAGGGTTCACACTGGTCCGCACGCGCGGCCCTCTCAGCTGGACCACGAGCCCGGGGACAGGGTCATGCGCCGGTGGTAACGTCGCGGCGAACATCGCTCACGAACGGAGGTCGAGGACGATGCGCACCCGGCTAAAACTGCTTGCTTCAGCGCTGGCCATAACCTTGTCGGTGGGTTTGCCGGTCTCAGCAGCCGGCGCCTCGGCAGCCAGGACCGCGCCTCCTCTCAGCTCTCTGCAGGTCTGCACGACATTCACCGCTCAGATCGTTGCGCAACAGCTCGGTAAGCACACCACCGCACAAGCCTCGTACTACCCGAGCAAGGCCACCAGCGCGACTGGCTACGCCAGCTGCTTCTACCGCTTCTCGAAGCTCTCGTACGTCGCCATCGACCTGTACGGTCCGGCGCACCCGGTCGCCGAGGTAAACGGAAGCAAAGTCACTAGCCTCGGGCCGACGGGACGGCTACTGCTCAGCCCTCCGGACACGCTCATCTACGTGCTCTCGCATGGCTACGAGATCAGCATTAGCGGACAGAGCGCCTATTTCAGCCGGTCTTCACTTATCGCCCTTACCCTTTATATAACACACCATCTACCGTGAAGCGGTCCCCGAGCCCATGTGCCAGTTGGCAGTCGGTGAGAGGCGCGCTCCAGGTCGTCCACCGGTCCCGGGCCTCGGGCTCAACCGACGAGGCCGCCCCTCAACTCGGCGACGACCATGTGAACTGGCCTGACCAGTCCACTTGCCCGAAGTAGCTAGGCCAGTCGTTCCGCTGGAACAGCGGCGACGCGATACGGACGGGTCTGCTCGAAACGCTCGGGAGGAGCCAGAGGGCGTCGTCGGCCACGTACATCAGGCTCTTTCCGTCCGCTGACCAAACGGGTGCCGAAGCCCCGTTGGCATCTTTGACCTCCACGGGGGAACTGCTCGCGGCCCGAAGGACCCAGAGCGAATGGGAGGCGTACCAGCGTTGGACGGTGGCCTGGAAGAAGTTCGTCGCCGAATTGCTCGGTGCTTCTACGAAGGCGAGCACATGACCGTTTGGCGACAAGGCTGGGTCGAAGGAAAGCTCTCCGTGGAGAGATCGAATAGGCGAGCAGTCCGGGGTCGAGTCGCCCACCTTCGCCGTCGCCGAGGAGCACGCGACGACTGACTTCGTAAGCCAGGCGTAGCGGTCCGGGCCGTTGGTGAACGCGAAGGCCCCGTCCGCCCCCACTGTGACGGTGTCACCCACGGTGACTCCGAGGTTGGTCGCCGGGCCACCGGGAGCCCTGACCTCGTAGAGGCCCAAGCCGTCAGCGGCAAGCGAGCTGGACAGGTCGGGGTCGAGGGTGAAGAGGAGCCCCTGCTTGTTTGGCAACACCACGATGCGGTCGAGGAAATTGCCCTGGGCTCCGGAGAAGTTGGCGAAGGAAACCTTGGACTCGTACCAGGTCGTGCGCGTACCGGTCAGCGAGCTCGAGACCTGGAGGCGGTCGGTACCCGTCGATGGCTTTGTGTGGGAGATGACAAGGCTGTCCGACTCGAACGCGAAGCGGTCCCAGCCTGGCGACCAAGCCACGAGGTCGTTCGGTAACTCCCCCACCCTGGTGAGAGATCCGCTCCCCGACACCTGCCAAACCGCCCGACCTGCGAGGAGCTCGCCGTTTGGCAACCAGCCGTCCCGGCCGGCTCGTGCGACGGCCCGCGGCGAGCTCCCATCGGACCGGGCCAGCCAAACCTTTCCCGAGCCCACCGAATAGATGAGCCAGCGCCCGTCCGGCGAGAACTGCCCGTCGCTTGGTTGTTGGTTGGAGGTGGCGAGCAAGGTGAGCCTGCCGCTTGCCCCGTCGAGAACCCAAAGCGCGCCTTCCGAGATGAAGGCAAGGTGCCCATAATGCGCGAAAGCACCGCGGTCGATGCTAGGTCGAGCAGGCACCGCCAAAACCGCCTGGGCATCGCTTGCGACTGCCGAGGTTATGGTCCCCAACGACAACCCGAGGGCGACAAGGGCTACGGCCCTCGGCCCGAGCCAGTACCGCTTCCTCTTGGACGAAGCCATGTTCCGGAACCTCATACTCGTACTGACCCCGTGAAGGCCCGCTTGGTTCCTCGTTGATCGCCTCGAGACGGTTGCCTCACCCGTCCGGTGCGACCGATGAAGTTGCTTCCGGAGCTGCCATATCGGCTCCAATACCCAAACTTGCCGGGCCCCGGAAACCTGGGGGCTCCCAACGCGCCTCGCACGGCCGGGGCACGGGTTCGAGCGTGACCGGTAGCACGCCGGCCGGACGGTTGCGGTGTCGGTCTATTGGGAAGGTCTATGGAAGAGAGCTTGCGCGAGAGAGGCGGCAATGCCAGGGAAAATCCTCCCAGTTGACGAAGGAGGGGCAGCATGAGGCGCTCGGGGACGAGGGCTTGTCGAAGGCTGAGGGCATGTCGAAGGAGCGGACGAAACCTTCCCAAATCGACGGGGCCTCCCCCGAAATGATGCTGGCGCTATCAGTGCCCCCCACGGCAGAGCTCTTGAGCCCTGTCCGTCACACTGTGCTGGAGTGGCTTGCTGGAGCCGGGTGTCGGGGTGAGCGGGCCCATGACGTCCTGGTAGTGGTCTCCGAGCTCGTGAGCAACGGCGTCATCCACGATGGCGGCGACGATATCGACCTTCTCCTCTCAAGGGACGACAAGGGGATCTCGATCGAAGTGATCACCGGCGGCCAGCGGCGCAGCCGTGAGGCACTCGGGTCTCGCGGTGTTACCGACCCAGCTGAGACGGGCCGGGGACTCTTCGTCGTCAACGCCCTCACCGACGTGCTGTCGATCGAGGACCGCAGGGGGCGGCATCACGTCATATGCCATGTTGCGATCGAGGACCAGCCGGGGACCGCGCAGCCCGTTCTCTTGGGCGACTGTCGACTTTAGGGCGTACGGCCGTCCGCACCAACTCGGAATTCCGTTCTCCGAGCTGAACCGGACCAGTTAAGGCCCGACCTGGTAGAGCTTGGCCCGCTGCTTGGCGGCGGCGACGATGACGGCCGAGCCATCGGGGGCGGCCATCGCGTCGATAGCGGGGTACGAGCCCGAGGCTGACGCCCAGGACAGATTGACAATGCAGGTACCTAGGCGGCAGAAGGTCGACCTGAAACGTCCCGCCGTGGAGAGCTCCCGGACATCCAGGGAGCGCGGCGCGCCATAAGAGCCCTCCGGGACCTCGTCGGTAACCACGACCGTGAAGCCGTCAGGGAGCGGTACCGCCCACGCCCCCGAAGAGCCGGCGTATGTGAACGCCGTCCGGCCGGCCGTCCCGAACGACGGGTCGATCTTGCCATTGCCGCGGAACCCGAGGGCAAGACCTTTCCCGACCAGCTTGGGGGCCGGCGATTGGCACCCTGACGGTATGAGGTCACCCACCAAGGCGAAACCATCGGCCGGGCGGGGGTACAGGGCCGGGCCTATCAGCACATAGCGACCGGTGGCGCCGGCCAGCGAATGCCGGACGGTGGCGTCGAAGGCACTGTCGATGCGCCCGCGCGCGTCCAATCGAACGAGAACGGGCCCGCCGCACCCGGTGTACATCACGAACCCCATCACCAGAACCCCGCTCGCCCCGGGAAAAATTTCCGTGTCGTACGAGCCGTCCAGCGCGGGCAGGGTAGCCCAACCACCTTTGCCGAAAGACCGCTCCAGGCCGCCACTGGGGTTCAGGGCCCCGACGAAATCCTGCACGCAACAATGCGCCGTCCCATCGTTGCCGCCCAAGTAGATCATCCCCGACGGGCCCAAAGCGAGCGCGGTTATGGCGTACCCCGAGAACATCCCCTTCGGCGGTTTTGCCGGCGCTTGCAGGCGCGCCCAGCCGGCCGTACCGAACGAGGTGTCGAGGCGGCCGTCCGACAGGAGCTTGCCCACCACCAGGTCAGGGCCGATGCCGCCGCCAAGGAGGAGCCTCCCGTCGGTGGTCGCCTTGATGACATCGATGACGGCCGAAGCGGAGTGCACGGCCAAAGTGACCGTCGCCGTGCCATGCACGCCGAACCCCTGTGCCGGTTCGCAATCGGGCAAGACGGCCTGCAGCACCGTGACCAACTTCCCGGCTTTCACGTAAGAGCCACCGAGCACCACCGTGCCGTCCGGCAGTTCCGCGTCGAGCAGCGACGGGACCGGCCCCGCAATCTCCGGGGCTGCGACATCGCAGGAGGGCACGATGGTCGCGGTTGCGACAACTTCAGCGTGAACCTGGCCGCTGGTGAGCTGCCCGGAAATTGTGAGCGCGGCCAACACGCCGAGCAGACCCATCGAAAGTGTGCGCAACTGTTAGTAACCTCCTGGTGCTACAAACCACAGCGGGAGCCACCGGGTTCCTCGGTCCAGCACGCGGGCACTTTGGGAGACGCCACCGACGTCGACCTGTCTGCAGCCGTTTCTGCGGATAAATTTTTGTTGCCATGGGCCAGCTCATCTACTCGGCGATCGCTTCTCTTGACGGTTATGTCGAAGATCAAAAGGGGAACTTCGACTGGGGCGCCCCGGACGACGAGGTCTTCACCTTCGTCAGCGACCTGGAACGCCCGATCGGGACATACCTCTACGGGCGCCGGCTGTACGAGACGATGCTCTACTGGGAAACCGCCCATCTAGCTCCCGACCAGCCCGATCTTGCTCGCGACTTCACCGATATTTGGCAATCGGCCCACAAGATCGTGTACTCGCGCTCTCTCGAGTCGGTCTCGAGCGCCAGGACACGGATCGAACGGGACTTCGATGCCGAAGCCGTGCGCCACCTGAAACTGAGCTCCGAGCAAGACATGACAGTCGGGGGGGCGGATCTGGGCGCCCAGGCGCTCCGGGCAGGGCTCGTCGATGAGCTGCACCTGCTTGCAGTCCCGCTCGTGGTCGGCGGAGGGAAACGCTGGCTACCCGATGGGCTGCGCATCACTCTCGACCT
>DATKHZ010000134.1:0-4107 GCA_035509995.1 Acidimicrobiales bacterium
AGCCTGCGCTTCTTACCATCGGGCTTGCCGCGCCCTGCGACCCGGTGGAGTGTGCCGAGGAGCAGCGCGACGGAATCCGGGGCGACGGTCGCCGACGGGTCGAGCGCTACGACAACGTCCCAGGTGTGAACGGCGAGCTCCCCGACTCGCAGGCTGAGCAATCCGGCCAGGTCGAGGTCCATCCCCCACGTCTTCAGGCGGAAGACATCCCGTTGGGCGTCGTCTAGGGACTCGATCCGGCTGAGGAGGGCCCTGTTTGCCGCAAGGGCGTCGGTTGCCCTGTCCTGGGGGCTTCGGTTGTTCCAGCGATCCCAGATCGCGACAAAATCGTCCTGTCCCGGCGGGTCTCCCCCGCTCAGCCCCGCGTCCAGGAGGAGCCCGAATGTCTCCGCCTGGGACCCGATATGGGAGAGCACCTGGGCGATCGACCACTCTGAGTCATACGAACGTTGCTCGAGCTGGTCCACGTCCAGGGGATCCACACTGCCCGTGAGGATGTCCTGGGAGGTCCGCCACGCGCTCATCCACGGTACGGGGTCGGTTGCCACGTCGTTCTCCGTTCTGGAACGGCCGTCATCTCGGCGGCCAGAGGTCCTCAACGGGAACTTACAGTCTGTGTAGAGTTAACGAATAGGCAATATCTGCGGCGGTGCAAGATTACACTGAGTGCATGTCATTGATCGTCGACGGGGCGGACGCCGCCGAACGGCCCTCGCTGCGTGAGCGCAAGAAACTCGCGACCCGCCGCTCCATCCGCCGGGTCGCCCTCGGCCTGATCGCCGAGCGCGGCTTCGCGCATGTGACCGTGGAGGACATCGCCGAGGCCGCCGACATCTCGCCACGGACCTTCTTCAACTACTTCCCATCGAAGGAGGCGGCGCTCTTCGGAGCCGACACCGAACGGACCGAATCGCTCCGCCAACGGCTGCTCGACCAGCCAGCGGACGTCGCCCCCCTGGACGCGCTACGCGCCGCGCTTGTCGGAGAAGCGTGCGCTGTCGCCGAGGAGCTCGGCGAGCTAGGCGGAGACCCCGGGGCGTGGCTCGCGCGCATGAAAGCGGCCAACGTCGACCCGCACTTGCGAGCAGCTCAAGCTGCGCATATGGCCGCTGTCGAGCGAGTCCTCGCGGGCGCTCTCGCTGAGAGGCTCGGGACCGAGCCCGACCACGATCCTTATCCCCTGCTTCTGGCGAGCGCGCTGATGGGCGTTATGCGTGCGGTGGTGATGATCTGGGCAGGAGTAGGTGGTGCCGTTACGCTAGAACGTCTGACTGACGCAGCGTTCCAGTCGCTCGCCGAGGGCTTCCCGGAGCAGTGCGAGCTTCGCAGCATTGTCGCAGACGCCATCGGGACGGGGCAGAAATTGAGAGCCCCTCTCTGCCAACCGATCTCGGTAGACCAGACATCTGCAGGAAGGACGAGCTGATGAGCGTGACGAGTTCCACATCTCCCGGATCCGCTCCCAACGGCGCCGCCGCTTACGCTGATCCAGGCCAAGCACTGCCAGACCTGACCCATCGCCGGGTGCTCGTGATCATCGGGGCACTGATGCTCGGGATGTTGCTCGCCGCGCTCGACCAGACGATCGTCTCCACGGCGCTCCCCACGATCGTGGGCGACCTCGGCGGTGGGGCCCATATCGCCTGGGTCGTAACCGCGTACCTGCTCGCCGCGACCGTGTCGACCCCGCTGTGGGGCAAGCTCGGCGACCAGTACGGGCGGAAGTTCTTCTTCCAGGCGTCGATCGTGATCTTCCTCATCGGGTCCGCCTTCTCCGGGCTCAGCCATTCGATGGTCGAGCTCATCGCCTTTCGGTCCGCACAGGGCCTGGGCGCCGGCGGCTTGATGGTGGGGGCGCAAGCCATCATCGGCGACATCGTCTCGCCCCGCGACCGCGGCCGGTACGTGGGCCTCTTCGGCGCCGTCTTCGGCCTCGCCAGCATCGTGGGACCGCTGCTCGGTGGGTTCTTCGTCGATTATCTCTCGTGGCGGTGGATCTTCTACATCAACCTGCCGATCGGCGCGGTTGCTCTCCTGGTCGTAGCCAGTCGGGTGCCGGGCCACCTGGGCAAGGTCCACCATGTCATCGACTACCTGGGTGCAGCCGTGCTTGCGGCAGCTGCTGCCTCGCTCGTACTGTTCACGAGCCTTTGTGGGACCTCCTACGCGTGGGGTTCGGCGACCATCATCACCCTCGCCGTGCTGGGCGTCGTCTTGTTGGGCGTGTTCGTGGTTGTTGAGCGCCGTGCCACCGAGCCCGTGCTGCCATTGCACCTGTTCAGGTTGCGCACCTTCTGGGTGACAAGCGTTGTCGGCTTCATAGTCGGGTTCGCAATGTTCGGCGCGATCGTCTACCTGCCGGCGTTCTTCCAGGTTGTCAGGGGCATCTCGCCGACCCTGTCCGGTGTCCAGCTCCTGCCGCTGATGGCCGGGCTGCTCGTCGTCTCGATAGGCTCTGGGCAGCTCATTTCGAAGACGGGAAAGTACCGTTTTTGGCCGATCGCGGGATCAGCGGTCATGACGATTGGCGTTTTCTTGCTGTCCCGCATGGAGGTCCATACTTCCGCTGCTCTCGAGGCCCTGTACATGGTCCTGCTCGGGATGGGCCTCGGCGGGGTTATGCAGGTGCTCGTCATCATCGTCCAGAACGCGGTGCCCCACAGCGAGCTCGGCGTTGCCACCTCGGCTGCCACGTTCTTCCGTTCGATCGGCGGCTCGTTCGGAACAGCGATCTTCGGCGCGATCTTTTCCAACGTGGTTGTCTCGGACGTCAAGCGGCACCTCCACGGGACCGCCATCCCCCGCGGCTTCGCCCTCGCAAACGTCACGCCCGAGCTGCTCGGTCGGCTGCCTGCCGCAGTCCACGTGGGTATCGTCCAGGGCTACGCCGAGGCGATCGGTACCGTTTTTGCCATCGCGGTCCCGATCGCAGCTCTTGCGTTCGCATTCACCTGGTTGATCCCTCAAATTGAGCTCAGGAAGTGGGGCCCAACCGGCCCTGCGACGACAGCAGAAGGCGCACCACCTGCAGGACAACCTCTCGGACCTGCAGGAGAGCCTCTTGCACCTGCAGGACAACCCGGAGCGGCGTCGCAACTGCCAGCACCGGCGTCGCAACTTCCAGCACCGGCGTCGCAACTTCCCGAACCGGCAGGACAGCTACCCGGTTCGAGCTGAACGCTCCCTCCCCGGTCCGGCTCTACGCCGCCGCCTCGACCACCTTTCCATTGGCGATGAGGTCTACGTCGATGTTGCCCCGCGTCGCGTTCGAGTACGGGCAGATCTTGTGAGCGGCACGCACCAGGTCGGCGGCCGTTTCAGCTGCTAGGTCCGGCAGATGGACATCTAGGGTGACCGCGAGCTTGTACGCACCGCCGCTGGCAGCCTCGAGCGAGACCGTGGAGTCGATCGCCAGATTGCCAAGCTCTTGCTTCGCGCGTCGGGCCGCGGCCCCGAGGGCGCTCTCGAAGCAAGCGGCGTAACCAACAGCAAACAGCTGTTCGGGGTTCGTCCCCCCGCCATCGCCGCCCATTTCCTTGGGCGGTCGCAAGTGCACGTCGAGCGCCCCGTCGCTGGTACGACCGCGCCCATCGGCCCGACCTCCGGTCACGTGAGCCTCTGCTGAATAGAGGACCTTGCTCATCATTCCTCCTTTGGCACCGGGCATAATCTGCCCGTTCCGCCTTTCATCTTGGGCCACTTCCGCGGTCTAGCGGGACCGCAACTAGCTAATCGGCGGCTCTCGTGCCGCTGCCCACCAGGTCAGGTGTAGCGAGGAAGCCCGGGGCGTCGCGAGCCTCGACGTTGACATGCGGCAGGGCCCTGTCGAGCCAAGCTGGGAGCCACCAGTTCGATCGGCCGGAGATGTGCATGACAGAAGGGACGAGGACCGTCCGGATGATGAAGGCATCGATCACAATTGCGCCGGCGAGACCAATCCCGAACTGCTGGATAATGATCTCGCCTCCAAGAAGGAACGACACGAACACCAGGATCATTATCAGCGCGGCGGCGGTGATGACACGGCCGGTCTCGGTCTGCCCCTTCGTGACTGCCAAATTGTTGTCATGGGACTTGGTCCATTCTTCTTGCATGCGGCTCACCAGG
>DATKHZ010000135.1:0-5946 GCA_035509995.1 Acidimicrobiales bacterium
GCGTTCAACACCGTGTAGAGGAGGTCCTGGCGGTACCCGCGGGCGAAGAGCGGGCGCCGCTGGGCCGGGCGCACCCGCTCCACAATGAGAAAGGCTCCGATGATCACAAGGGTGAGCGGGCCGATGACGACCACACGCAGACTTCCCATGGCGCCGGCGAAGTCTGCGCCACCCCAACGGTTGGCCCAACCGATCCCGACGAGGACGGCCGCTACCACCACTATCGAGCAGGCAGGCAGGTAGACGCGCGAGGACACTGCGGCCCTGAGCCCGTTCGCCCTCCTCCTTGTGCGCTCCAGCGGTACCGGAGCAAGAGAACGAACGGGCCTGGTTATGACAGACATAACGACCTCTCAATCTGCGGCTCGGGAGCTAGAACGAAACTCCTCCCGTGCTCGGGGGCGGCGGCGTCGCCGGCTTTACCGTGGCGACGTCGGACCATTTACCCCATTTGTCGGTCAGATTTCCGTTCACCTGTCCGCGCGCTTTGTCTCCCGAGAACCAGTAGAGCGCCATACCTGAGTAGGTCACTTGGAACTCCCCGCCGGCCACCTTTACGGTACCAAGTTTGCCCGCGCTCACGCCGGCCCCAGCCGTCGCTTTGGTCACGCCCTTGGGCAGCAGGACCTGGGGCCAGATCTCGTAGCAGGCCTTCCCACAGCCCGTCTTTCCCGATTTCACGGTGTAGAGCGTGTTGCCGTCTACGAGGACCGTGCCGTACTTCTTGGTCTTGACTGCGGAGATGACGACCCTCTTTGGTGCGCTAGTTGCGGCGTGGACGGTCGACGCCCCGGCCGCGTTGGCGGGCAAGAGGGATGCGGACAACCCGCAAAGGGCAAAGAGCGCAGCCGCCGTCCGTCCAAGTGGCGCGTGCCGGGGCGTGTTGCGGAGTTGCGTGGACTGCTCCATGTATTTCGTCTCCTCGTGCTTTCGGTCATGGATGTACGGGGGGCTCACCCTGAGGGCCCATGCCCCGCGGTCTCGTCCACACGTACACGTGTTCTTCTGAAATGGGTTACGGGCGGGCCCGACGAAAGGATCTCTCCCGAACGTGATGATCCATTCGCAAGCTTCGCACGTACAACCGGTACCCGAGCGATGAGGAGGCAAAGGGCAGTATGAAGCACGCGCACCCGCTGGCCCAACATTGGCAGCTTCTCGGGCGGCTCTTAGGAGCGGGCCTCATCGCCACGACCGGAGCGGTCCACCTCGACCTTTACCTCACGGGCTACCGGACGATCCCAACGATCGGGTGGCTGTTCCTGCTCCAAGTCATTGCCGCCTTCGGCCTCGCTGCGCTGCTCCTCGTGACCGGTAGCCGCCTGGTTTCGGCCGCAGGTGCAGGCTTCGCCCTCTCGACCCTCGGAGGCTATGCCCTTTCCATTTGGGTCGGCCTCTTCGGTTTCAGAGAGGTGCCTACGACGGCGGGAGCCGTGGCTGGGTCGATCGAAGTAGCTGCGTTCGCCGTGCTGGGCTTCCTCGCCGTCGCCCCGTCCGGCAGGCCCGGGGCGAGGTCCCTGTACCCAGCCCGCCCCCTCGCTGGCCGCCAGCTCGCTCTCGCCGGGCCTCTCGAGTCGCTCGTGGGTGCGGCCGCGCTGGTTGCCACGGCCCTACTCGTTGTGGCGCTCGCAACTGGGGGCGCGACTCGCGCTGCCGCACGCAGCGGGGGCCCCGAGCTGCACGTGAGGCAAATAGCCGGCAAGGCGGTGCTCACCGATGCCCAGGGCTTCACCCTCTACTGGTTCGCGCCAGACAGCGTGTCGAAGTCACGGTGCAATGGGACCTGTGCGGTCTACTGGCCCCCGCTCACCGGCACGGCGAAGGCTGGGCCCGGCGTCACCGGCAAGCTCGGCACGATCAAACGCTCTGACGGCTCTCTACAGGCGACCTATGACGGCCACCCGCTCTACACCTACATTGGCGACTCCGCCCCGGGCCAGGCCTCCGGCAACCGTGTCAACCTGAACGGCGGCTTCTGGTACGAAGTGCCCGTCGCTCCCCAAAGCGGGTAATCCGCCGGGGAGTTAGGTTTCCACTTTGGTCGCAGAACGTGACTGATGACGGCGAACAGAGCAACGACGTCCCGCCGAGGAGAGCCTTGATGAGGACGATCCCGGCGTCATGGGCCATCGCTGGCCTCACTGCTTCTTGGCTTTGCCCCGGGAGAGATCCCGCCAATCGTTCTCGGACACGTCGACGCCGAACTTCTTGGCCGCGCCGATGACCCGCTTCCAGGCCTGGTCCCGTTCGGCCTCGCTCACCCCCTCGACTTGTCCGAAGCGTGCGATGGCGTTGCGCACATGCGCGGCGTCGTTCAGGGGTTCCTTGCGCTCCTCTGGGAACGCGAAGGTGCTCTTGGGGAGACGGTTCTTCTCAGCTGTGCCCATGCGCCGAGTTGTACCCAGACCGGTTAAGAGGCACACCAGGCCTCCGGCGCGCCCAAGAGGGACGCGCACAACAGGGTACGGCGCGCTGCCATAATGCCATGGGAGGCACAAGGGGAGAGTGCTTGATACGAGCGTGGTCCTACGGGGTGAGCGAGACGACCAGCGTGCTAAAGCACTGGCCGAGGCTCCCAACCGGATAAGCGGTGGGCTTCGTGAGGGACGGGCAGCCATGAACGAAGTACATGGCGCCCGCGAGCGGCAGAGGGAGATCCTGGCGGTCGCCCGGGAAAATGGCCGAGTCGACGTAACTTCTGCCGCGGACCGCTTCGGAGTTGCAGCAGAGACGATCCGCCGGGATATGAAGACATTGGAGCGCAACGGCCTTATCCGGCGCAGCTACGGCAGCGCATACCCGGTCGTGCGGTCAGTTTTCGAGACCGACCTGGCCAGCCGGGAGACCAACCACCACGTCGAAAAACAACGCATCGCCGAGGAAGCGGCAAGGCACCTCGACGAGGCGGAAGCCGTGTTCGTGGACGAGGGCTACCTCCCGCAGTTGTTGGCGCAGTCCTTGCCGCCCGAGCGCAGCCTTACCGTGGTGACCGCTTCGCTCCCCGTCGCCGCCCACTTGGCACCGCGGCCTAATTACACCGTGCTATTGCTGGGAGGCCTGGTGCGGGGCCGGACCCTGGCCACGGTCGAGCACTGGGCGACACGGATGTTGGCTGAGTTCGTGATCGACCTGGCTTACGTTGGTGCAAATGGGATCTCCTTGGCGGAGGGTTTGACCACGCCCGACCCGCGCGTCGCCGAGGTCAAGGCCGCCGTCGTGCGGGCGGCGCGTCGCAAGATATTCATCGGGACTTACGAGAAGTTCGGGACGTCGAGTTTCTGCAGGTTCGCGCACGTAAGCGACCTCGAGATGATTATCACCGACACCCGATTTTCTGCTGGAATGGCGCGCCAGTACTCTGCAGTAGGGCCTGAAGTGGTGCGCTGCTAGCACCGCTGGGCCGGCGCGCCGAGACAGCTGCCGGTGCCGCGCCAATTGGTTACCTTTACACCCGACAATGGGTTGGCGCGCGCAGCAACTGCCCGGACGGCATCGCAACGGGCGAAATAAGGTCGGTCTCCGACCGGGCACCCGCCGTACCCTGTTCGGGCAACCCCGCCAACGAACAGCCTGTTCAGCCTGGTTGTCGCGGTGGTGGAACCCCACAAAACCGGGCACAAACTCAACCTTGTGCTTCGTTGCCTTCGGCCTAAGGGCGTACTTAAACTGCGCCCAAGGGAGAACAACGAAAGGAGCTGTATTCCTCAGCACATATCGACACACACTTTCTGACAATGTAGCCCTGCGAGGTGATGAACGCCTGGTACGGGCGAAGAACTGATGTGCTTCGACAACAATCACGTGTCGCCGGCGGGAAGGCGCGCGCGTCCTAACTAACTCGCTTACAAGGAAATGAGGAGGGGAGACACAACAATGACAACGACAGTACCTTCAACACGGCGTGGACGCCGTTCCGTAACCAAACTGGGTGCGGCGGCGACGACGCTTGGGATGATCGCCACCGTCGGCATCACTGCGAATGCGTCGGCGGCTACGTTGCACCCAGATGGGTCAAGCGTCACGATAAAAGTCGCCGTGGTGTCCAACGGCAACATGGAAGAACTCGAGGCCCTCACGCCCATATTCGAAAAGGAAAACCCGGGTATCAACATCCAGTACGACACGCTCCCCGAGAACAGCGAGCGCCAGCTGGTCGAGACAGATGTCACCACCCATGCCAACGAGTTCAACGTCGTGATGATCTCCAACTACGAGACGCCGATCTGGTCAAAGAACGGGTGGCTCGCCAACCTGTCCACCTATACGGCCACGGACCCCGCCTATAACGTGAACGACCTGCTCCCGCCCCTACGGTCCGCCCTCTCAGTCGGCGGCAAGCTGTACTCGGTGCCGTTCTACGCCGAGTCGTCGATGGTCTATTACCGGACCGATTTGTTCAAGGCGGCCGGCCTCACGATGCCCGAGCACCCGACCTGGGCCCAGGTAGCCTCTTTTGCCCAGAAGCTCAACAACCCGGCCAAGGGCCTCGCCGGTATATGCCTGAGGGGCGTCTCGGGCTGGGGCGAGAACCTGGCCGCCCTTGACACCGTGATCAACACCTACGGTGGCTCGTGGTTCAACGAGAAATGGGTACCGCAGCTCACCTCCGCCCCGGACGTGGCAGCCACGAACTTCTACGTCAACCTGGTGCGCAAGTACGGTGAACCTGGGGCTTCCAACGACGGCTTCACGGAATGCCTGAACGACTTCGACGCCGGTAAGGCGGCCATGTGGTATGACGCTACAGTGGCCGCAGGGCTCATTTCGACAAATGCGCCGAAGACGTTCGCCAACACGGGCTACGCCTACGCCCCCACCGGGCCAGCCGGCATCGCCTCGGGCTGGCTCTACACCTGGTCACTTTCGATACCCTCAGGCACGCCTAACCAGGCCGCAGCCTGGAAGTACCTGGCCTGGGCGACCGGTCCCCAGATCATCCCTGAGCAGGCAGCCAAGTACGGCTGGGCCGGGGTTAACCCCGGTACCCGCACGTCTTTGTACAAGAACCCGAATTACCTCAAAGCGGCCGGTGCCTTCTCCGGGATCACGCTGGACTCGATCGATGCCGCAAACCCGAACCACCCAACTAAGAACCCCGTTCCTTACGTGGGCATCCAGTTCGTCGACGTACCCTGGTTCATCGACCTCGGCACCATCGTGTCCGACCAAATATCGGCCGCCATCGCCGGGACGGAAAGCGTGAAAACGGCGTTGGCCACTAGCCAGCAGGACGCCGTAGACATAGCCTCCGGCAACGGCGAGTAGTTCAGATAACCGAGGAAGATCCATTGCTGTCCAGGGCCCGATGACTACAGCGCCTCCGTCCCTGCAGCAGCTGCCCGTTGACCGAGCTCTCGGCTCGGCCAACGGGCAAGCACCGTCTCGGGCCACGATCGCGCGGGCTGAAGCGTGGAAACGACGGCTACCGCTGATGCCGGCGCTAATTTACGTCATCATCGTGACCCAGGCCCCGTTCGCGGTCACGCTTTGGTACAGCTTCCGCCGGTGGAACCTGCTGATCCCGGGGTCGAACAAGTTCGCCGGGTTGCAGGAGTACCGTGCCGCCTTCGACGACCCGGCGTTCCGCCAAGCCGCTGTGCGCACGGTGGAGATGACCGCCTCGGCTGTGATCCTCGCCATGCTCGTGGGCACAGGGATGGCGTTGCTAGTCAACCGCAAGTTCTTCGGGCGCGGCGTTGTCCGCACCCTTTTGATCACTCCTTTCCTGATCATGCCGGTGGCCACCGACCTGATGTTCAAGACAACGATTTACGACCCGGTCTTCGGCTTCTTGGACTATGTCCTGAAACCGTTCGGGGTGGGCCAGGTCAACTGGCTCGGCACGCATGCCGTCGGTTCGATTGTCGTCGTCCTGGTCTGGGAGTGGGCCCCGTTCATGATGCTCATCGTCCTGGCCGGGCTGCAGGGCGAGGACCTCGAAGCTCT
>DATKHZ010000136.1:0-5047 GCA_035509995.1 Acidimicrobiales bacterium
TCACCGGCGCCTCCGACGATGACCCCTCCGGGATCGCCACCTATTCTCAAGCAGGGGCTCAGTACGGCCTGGCGTTGCTGTGGACCGCTTTGCTGACGTGGCCGTTGATGGTCGCCGTCCAGGGGATCTGTGACCGCACGGCCCTTGCCACCGGCACGGGTCTCGGCGAGCTGGCGGTCAAACGGTTCCGCCGCGTCGGTAGGGCGGTCCTCGCCGTCCTTCTTGTCGCCCTCGTCGTTGCCAACGCCCTCAACATCGCCGCCGACCTGGTCGCTGTCGGCTCGGGCATGCAACTCCTTGACGCCGGGGCCACTTGGTTCTGGGCGCTCATAGCGGGCGGGCTCATTACGGCATTGCTGGTGCTCGGTTCCTTCGCCCGCATCGCGTTCGTCTTCAAAGTGCTTTCCGCCGCCTTACTGGCTTATCTCGTCGTAGCCGTCCTCGTCACCCATCAGTGGGGCAGTGTCCTTAGCCACTTCGTCGTCCCTCACATCGAGTTGAACAAGTCCTACCTGCAGCTGTTGGTCGCGGTGCTGGGCACGACAATCTCGCCCTACCTGTTCTTCTGGCAGAGCGCTCACCGCCTCGAAGAGATGCGCGACGAACCCGAAGGGGGCTCCGAGCCACAACCCCTCGCCCAACAGAGCCCGGCGCGCGCCCAACGCAAGGAGCGCACGAGCAAGCTCGACGTCTTCGTCGGCATGACGTTTTCGAACCTCGTGATGTTCGCCATCATCGTCGCCACCGCCCAGACGCTGCACAGCCACCACATCACAAACATCGAGAGCGCCGCCCAGGCGGCCAAGGCGCTCAAGCCTTTTGCCGGGCACTTCGCCAGTGCCTTGTTCGCTCTCGGCTTCATCGGCAGCGGGCTGTTAGCCATCCCCGTGCTTGCCGGCGCCGGTTCGGTGGGGCTGGCCGGGTTGCTTGGCAGGCAATGGGGTTTCTCGCGCTCGGTCCGCAAAGCCCCTGTCTTTTACGCGCTCGTTGGCCTGGGCACGGTCGGGGGCACCGCGCTCAGCCTTCTGCACGTCAACCCGATCAAGCTGCTGGTCTTCGTCGCGGTCATAAATGGCGTGGCGGCGGCGCCGTTCCTGGTCGTGGTCATGTGGGTCTCGAGCGACCGCCGCCTCATGGGCGACTACGTGATCGGCAACCTGGCCAAGTTCATCGGGTGGCTCACCGCCGCCATAATGGCCGTCGCCGCCGTGGCCCTGTTCGCCACCGGCGGTGTCAGCCTCTGATCGGTCGGCTTAGCCCGAGCAGATGTAGCGTGCTGTCGACGTGGGTAGACATCCGAAAAAGTCGCGAGGCGTGAGGAGGATGACCGCCCGCCCGCTCGTGGCCGTCCTTGCGTTGTGCCTCGGTCTGACTGCCTGCGGCGGCACCGGCGGGACCAACGGCTCAGCGAGCATTCGTCCTTTCGGGCTGGTCGAGGTTGGAAAAACGCGCGTGCAACTGGCCGCCGACGGCAGGTCCGCGATCGTGCAGCTCGAGACCAACCCGCCGACTGTGTGCGCCATTGCCTACGGCACAACGGCGTCGCTCGGATCGATCGCAGACGACCCCAACATGGGCGGCACCGCGATCACCAGGCACACCGTCGTCCTCGATCGGCTAATCCCCGGCACAACCTACCGCTTCCGGCTTACAGCCACAGACGCTCAAGGGCTCGTCTTCCAGACCCGAGAACTGGGCACGTTCACGACACCGCGCAACGTGGGCATCCTGGCGAGGGACATTGCCATCGGCGCCAAGGTCGTCGCCGTCAGTTCGCAATGGAGCAGCGCCTTCAAGGCGGCAAACGCTGTCGACGGTAACCTCTCGACCGAGTGGGCCTCAGCCGGCGATGGCAATCGAGCCTTCATCACAATCGACCTCGGACGAGAACGCCAGATCGCCGGCATTTCGTTCATCACTCGCGAGATGTCGGATGGTTCTGCTATCACGCGCACCTTCGCCGTCGTGGTTGACGGTCGCAGACGCTACGGTCCTTTTCCCGCAGGGAACCTCATTGACCCGCGCATTGCGCGGGTGTCGTTCATAGGGCGGCAGCTCCGCTTCGATGTCGTCAGCTCGACCGGCGGCAACACGGGAGCTTCGGAAATCGAGGTCTTCGCACCGAGCTGAGGCTCTGCCTGTCGGAGGCACGGTGGCGCGTGCAAGGTAATTTCACGAAGCGGAACTCCAACAGCGACGCCGAGTGGTCTTTCGTCCACACCCTGCGGGATCTGAACTTCGCGACCCAACCGCAATTGGGACGCGCAACTAAACAATCTGGCGTTCAGGAACCGAATTCGGTGCCTTCGTGGCCATGTCTCCTGACCTCGTCGACCGCTGCCTGCAACTCGTCGGCGGTCCGCCGGGCCTCTGCCAAGGCCGCTTCCAACGCTGCACGCCACTGGAGGGCCAGCCCTAGTGCCCGGTGCATTTCTGGGCCGTGCTCGCCTTTATCGAAGTACATGGAAACCGCCACCCAGGGGTCATCGTTGGCAATGGCCCAGGCGCTGTCAAAGCTGGCCCTAACACTGTCCTCGTACTCCTGTCGGAGCGTCGTCGTCCGGATCGCGTGCCTATCCTGCTCGATAATCTCAGCCACTTTCTTCGGATCAGCTGTCATCCTTGGTAGTCCTTCCTCTTGTCGTCCCGAACTGCCCCCGCACAGGAGCCTACACGCTTGCTTCCCGGGACGACCAGTCGATGTGCCCCGACATGATTGGGTTTTTACGTATATACCTACGGCGCGTTTGCTAGCGACAGCGATGTATGGGTAGCCCGCGGTGACAGGCATCAGTTATTCGAGCGGCTTTCGGATCAGCCGCAGCCTGCGACCAGCGGCCAGCGGTTACCAGCCCCGGTCGGCCCACTCTTGAAGGTGCGGGCGCTCGGCGCCGATCGTTGTGTCGGCGCCGTGGCCGGGAAGTACGAGAGTCCCGGCCGGAAGCGGTGAGAAAAGCCGTTCCTCAATGGAACGGATGATCGTTGGGAAGTCGGCCCCGGGGGAGTTGGTCGCGCCCGGCCCGCCTGGGAACAACGTGTCGCCGCTGAACAGGATGGGGGAGCCGTCGACCCGGAAGCACATGGACCCGGCAGTGTGCCCGGGGGTGGCGATGGCCAGGAGGCGGAGCCGACCGACGCTGACCACAGCACCGTCATCGATCACAAAGTCGTAAGACGGCAGCATGTGGGCGTCCGCAGAGGTGACGCCGACCTCGTAGCCGGCATCGCGTACGGCCGGCACGGCCTGGATGTGGTCCCAGTGCCCGTGGGTTTCAAGCACTTGCCGGACGCTTAGGCGCTTGCACAGATCAAGCAGCTTGTCGTGCTCATTTGCGGCGTCGATCAACACGGCTTCGCCTGTCTGTTTGCAACGCAGCACGAACACGTTGTTGTCCAGAGGGCCGACCACCAGACGGTGGATTTCGACCTGGCTGTCCTCGTAGTGCATGGTTGCCCCGGCTCAAAAGTACCCGTTCCGCAACGGCGATGTCCACGACAACGAGTACAACTGCGTGCAAACCACCCCGGCGTAGGTGGAGAAGGAGCCCGCGGAGGTTCAGGGACCTGGGTTCTCCCCCGAGGGTGCGCCGCCGTGGGCGACCGACGGCGGAGGCACGCAGGCCGTTGCAGAGCCGGGCGATGTGGCCGCTGCAGAGCCCGACGTTGTCGCACCGGGTGACGGTGTGGCACCGGGTGACCGTGTGGCACCGGGCGACGGTGTGGCACCGGGCGACGGTGTGGCGGCAGGCGGCAGTGTTGAAGCGGGGGACAGGTGGCCCACGCCGGCCGCGAGCATGGCGGAGTTGGGGATCTTCAGCACGCCGTCGTCGGTGCGCAGCGTGACGTAGGTCAGGCTCATTTCGCTCACCGAGGCCTCGAAGATGCCCCCGAGGGCGCCCGAACGAATGCGGATGTGGTCTCCGATCACGAACGGCCTCGCCACGAGCAGGACCAGCCCGGCGAAGACATTGCCCAGGCTCTGTTGCGCGGCGATGCCGAGCACGACCCCGGCGACGCCCGCGCCCACAAGGGTGTTGGATTGCACCTCGAGCACCGCGAGCACGGCCAGCACAACGAACAGGTAGCCAACGACGGTCGAAAGGACCCGTACCGCGCCCCCGGCGCCCGGCGCCGCTCGTCGCTCCACGAGGAGGCTGAGGACCGAAGCGATCCTGTGTGTGGCGATGATGCCCGAGACCAGCAGTATGACTGCGCTGACCCAGGCGATGACCCTCAGGTGGAGCGCGGCCCCGTGAGTGACGTTGCCGAACTCGGACCCTGCTATGAGCGCAACCAGCGCAATTAGCCCGGCGAGGGCTCCGACGGCCCATTGCCGAAAGCCACTGCGGGTGACCGCGTTGACCGGGTCCTGACGAGCCACGTGCCTCCTTCCGAGCACGGGAACCTAGTCGATCTGCGGACCTCGGGCACGTCTGGTGGCCGGTCCGCAATAGAGTGCTAAGCCGACATGTCGATATCAACGGGAGGAGCTGCGCAGCCGGCGATCGAGTACCACTACGACGTCGGGCGCGACTTCTACCGGCTATGGCTCGGCGACCGCCTTGTGTACTCCTGCGCGCTGTGGGCCGGCGAGCTCGATGACGATTTGGAAGCCGCGCAGAAGGCAAAGCTCGAATGGCACGCGACAGGTGCTAGGGCCGACGGTGCAGCGCGAGCGCTCGATATCGGGTGCGGTTGGGGGGCGATGATCGCTTACCTGACCGGCGAACGCCATGTCGGCCATGTCACCGGGCTCACGTTGAGCTCGGACCAGGCGAGCGCTACGCCTTCCTCGGACAGCGTAGAAGTGAGGCTCGAAGACTGGCGGGACCACGAACCGACGGGCCCCTACGACGCGATTGTCTCGATCGGGGCTTTCGAGCACTTCAGCCGTCCCGATCTGCCGAGGTCAGAACGGCGCTCCATCTACCGGAGTTTCTTCGAACGTTGTGGCGGGTGGCTCAACGTAGGTGGGCGCTTGTCGCTTCAGACCATCGGCTGGGAGGACTTCGACCCGGGCAAGGAGGAGGGGACCTCGTTCTTCAAA
>DATKHZ010000137.1:0-3171 GCA_035509995.1 Acidimicrobiales bacterium
CCGCTCGCGCCGGTCAGCCCGGCGTGGTCGCCGGTAGCGATCTTCGGTGGCTACCAACGGGGGCGGTGACGATGCCAATCCCGAACGAAGACCATTCGCCTCACAGCGATCCGGCTTTCATGCGAGGGAGACGACCATGAGCACCGCTCACCGCATAGACATCCACCAACACGTCGTACCGAGCTTCTACGCCGATGCACTAGACGCACACGGCGGCGATCCCTCGGGCAGCAACACGCCTGAGTGGTCACCCCAAAAGGCGATGGACTTCATGGACTCCCAAGACATCGCGACGGGGATCCTGTCCGTCAGCACCCCGAGTGTCGTGGGCTGGTCCACACATGAGCGGCGGGACATCGCCCGGCGCATCAACGAGTACGTGGCCGATCTGGTCACGGATCGGCCAGATCGGTTCGGTAACTTCGCGACGCTGCCGCTCCCCGACCTCGACGGCGCTTTGGCCGAACTCGACTACTCGCTCGACACCCTCCACGCCGACGGCGTGGTCCTGCTCGCCAGCTACGAAGGCAAGTACCTCGGCGACCCGACCTTCGAGCCACTCTGGGCAGAACTCGACCGCCACCAGGCCGTCGTCTTCGAACATCCAGGCGTCACCCCGGGGCAACCACCCATCCCTCCAGCGACAGGAGTCGCGCCGCCCATGGCCAACTTCCCGTTTGAGACGACACGCACCGCCCTCCAACTCGTCCTAAACGGCGTCGTTGACCGCTATCCGCGTGCCCGCATCATCCTCTCGCACGCCGGCGGCTTCCTGCCCTACTGTTCGCTTCGCTTCGCCGAATTGGCACACGTCTTCGACCCCGATGCAGCCAGTCCCGACGCCCTGCTGGCCAGCTTCCGCCGTTTCTTCTTCGACACGGCCTTGTCTTCGGGCCCGGCCCTGCCCACGCTAAAGAAATTCGCCGGTAGTGACCACACCCTCTTCGGCACAGATTCTCCGTACGACCACGGCGTCTCAGCAGCCTTCACCGCCGCCCTGGACGCCGACAACAGCCTGAACGCCGAAGATCACACCGCGATTAGCCACGGCAATGCTCAGCGCCTGTTCCCCCGACTCGGGCGTCAAGACGGCGCAGCCACACCACGGCACCGTGGATAGCCGCGAACAATAGGCCGCCCGACTCCGGGGACCGAGCCCGAAGTCCATCAGGGCTGAGAGTTTCTCGGGACCCCGATGCAGGCGACGCGGGTACCCTGCCTCGCGCAAGCCAGGAGCGAGGAACCGGTAAGCCCTTCGGAGGTCGCCCATGCCGGGCACGAGTACGACGAGAGGACCTTCCCCCGATGTCATATCCGATCCGTCCTTCCGGACGGGCTAAGTAGGTAGTGGGCTCAGGCAATACATTTGTCATTCGCGGTTCTCTTTTTGGATCCCTTGGGTGAGAGACACCTGTGCGCTGATGGCGTCAGTCCGAGTAGTGCCGGGGACCGTAAGGGCGAAGTCGACGCCGAACGCCGCAGCAGGGCTGAGCGCCCCTCGAAAGGAGCCCGCGAGGGCCTCCTCTACGGAGCGGATGCTGGCGGCGGCTGTAAAGGCGTAAGACTCACCGGTTTGTAGCCAAGCCTGGGCGGTGGCGCCGTCAGCATTTGTGGCTCGTGCCCAGCCGAACGATCGGTATGTCTGGGGCCCGAGAGCCTCGATATCTGAGGTGCCGGCAGGCACCACTTCGGCGCCCGCAATTGCGGTGTACGCGATGATGTTAGGCGCGCCCGTGGCTTGGAAGGCCGCTTCCAGGTCACCTGTGGGCACCGGCATGCTGCGGCAGAGCCCGTCCGGGAAGGCGACGCTCGTGATACCTGATCCGAGTGAGAGGGGCTGTAGTTGGCCCTTTTCGCGGGCCCAGCCTCCGTAAGGGAGGTTCTCTTGTCTGGTGGCGGCGACGCCGGGCCCAGCTTGAGCGCTGGCGGCCCGAGCCGCCACCTCGAGGTGTTCTGCGCCGCCGACGGCGTCGCTCACGTAACGGGCGAGGCAGTTAGTGGCGACGACGCCGAAGCCGACGCCGGGGATGATCGCTATGTCAGCCGCTTCGGCGCGCTGGTGTAGGTCGTAGAGGGCGCGGAACACCTGTAGCTCGTTGCTGATGTCGAGGTAGTGGGCCCCCGCGTTGAGGCAAGCCTCGGCGAGCGAGGCTGCGGTGTGCAGGAACGGGCCGGCTACGTTCAGGACCAGGTCGATGCCAGCCAGCGCGGCGGCCAGTTCGGTCGCGTCGTCCAACCTCAGGGTCAAGTGGGGCAGGTCGAGCTTCTCAGCAAGAGCGGTGACAGCTGTCCCGTTCCGACCTGCGAGGAGGGGCCGGTGGCCGCACTCTTGTGCGTGCTGGGCGATCAAGGCGCCGGTATAACCCGCAGCGCCATAGAGAACCCAGGACTTTGCGTTGCTCATGGCAGCTCCCGGATCTCGCTGTCGATTGTGACGTCGTCTTTCATGGCTAACTCCTTCTGTTCGGGACTTGGTGAGGTTGGCTGTGATGGGCGCGGTGCGAGTGCGCCTTGTGCCACCGTGGTGTCATGTGTGGACCGGCTCGCCGGCTCGGACTTGTTCGAGTAGGGCTCGGAACTTTTTGGGTTCCTCGAGATGTGGCGTGTGGGCTGAGTTCTCGAACCACACCAACTGCTTGCTAGGTGCCACTAGAGCGTCGTAGTACCGCTCGGCCGCCCCGGCGGGCGCCACCTGGTCAAGGCGGCCCTGCACCATGACCACGGGTACCTCGAGGCGGGGTAGGGTACGCACCAAGTCGAGCTCTGCGAGCTCGGCCAGCAGTGCACCTTGGGTCGCGCTGATGCCGCGAACTGTCCGTACGACGTCGCCGGGCGAATAGTCGGGCGAGCGCACCAGGCTGGAGAGCAGGGCGCGCACCAAGCTGGCGTAGGTTTCATTGCTGGTCACCCCACCGAAGTTGGACGCCCAACGCGCCCGTGTAGAGAACTGCTTCGAGCTCAGGTGCGGGGGTGGGCCGATGGCCTCCAGCTGGCGAATAGCGCGTCGATTGCTTCGCTGGCGCGCGGTGCCGAGCGCGAAGTCGTAGGCACACTTGGCCGCGGCGGCACCGTCAATGTCGGTCCCCACCGCTACCAAGGTCGTCACGAGGTCTGGGCGCTGCGCCGCGGCGAACGCTGCGACCGTCGCCCCAAAAGAGAACCCGGCGACAT
>DATKHZ010000138.1:0-10267 GCA_035509995.1 Acidimicrobiales bacterium
GGTCCCGGGCCAGATGAGGAGGTGCCCACCTGAGCATGGTCTAAGCTCCGCCCAAGCCTCTTCACCGCCTCAGGTTGCCTGGGGAATTTCGGTGATCGACAGTGGGGAATTTCGGAAATCCGCAGCAACATCTCCAAACGCGGATGTGGGTAAGACTGATTGCACAGGTCCTCGCCGTCAACGTCGGCTCGGCCGAAGCGGCGGCAGGCCGCTTAAACCCGCGGCACACGTGACATTTCAAGGAGGAACCAGTAATGCCGACAAGCGACAAAGCGAAGAACACGGCCCAGCAAGTGAAAGGAAAAGTCAAGGAAGCGGCCGGCAAGGTGACCGGCAATGACAACCTCCGGGATGAAGGCAAGGCCGACCAGACAAAAGGCGACCTCAAGCAGGCCGGTGAGAAGCTCAAGGACGCTATCAAGAGGTGATTGGCTCAAGGCTTGGCATAAGGATCGCACGATTGCGGGCCTAGACGGCCGACGGAGAGGCAACTCAACGTGAATGCCGTGGGTGCCATCATGTTAGTGGTGGGTATTTGCCCTGTAATTAAGCCATCGTGCCATCCAGGCAAGCCGGGGTGCTCGGCGGTTCGGCGCCCGTATAGCCTTGTCAGGTCAGACCAGGACGTTGTCAGGCGCCCGTATAGCGTTGTCAGGTCAGGCCCATGAGCAGCGCGCGGGCAGTTGCGCCGATCCTGGCAACCTTCAAGCTCGACAGGTACTTCTCGGTGTTCGCAATCGACAAGGACCTGCCCGCGAGCTCTGGTCGCTCTCGGCATAGGTCGACGATTAGATGGCGACGGGAGGGGGTAATTCAACGGGCATGTATATTGGGGCCGGCACACTCGTCGTCATTCTGGTCATTGTGCTCATCGTTTATCTTGTGCGGCGCGTCTAAATTCGTCCCGATTTAGCCATTCCGGTACCTGTCTCCCCGGTGGCGAAACGGGGCCGGAAACGGTCGAGGCGCGTCGTAGAGTGTAGCTGTGGATGGTGGCCGGGTGGGGCAGGAGAGTGGGACAAACCCGTGGGAGGCGCGTGGACGCTCCGCTACGACCAGAGTGATTTCCTCGCACCACCAACATGATGAACCGCGCTCGCCAGCCGCGACCACCGAGTAGGCGACCGCTCGCTCGAGACCGCGATGGGCCCGGGCCCGATCCGCCGCGTTAGCCCCGTCGTCGAGAATGGCCCCGGGCCCCGATGAGCGTTGGTAGTCAAGTGGGTACTGCGTCTACTGGGACTTGAGATCTACGCCTCGAGACCCGGCGGCTGTGAGAGGACGCGAAGAGCCCTTGTTTCCGTTCGTGACGTCGACAACAGTCTCTGCGACCCGGTCCGTGACCGACCCGACGGCGTCGGCCGCGGCTTCCGAGGCACGGTCGGCAGCCTTGGAAGCGGTGCCCGTTGCGACGTCGCTGAGCTGCACGGCAGACTCGGTGACCTGGTCGGCCACTCGCTGGACTTCGGGACGACCGCGCAGCTGGCGAGCCCACGCCTCTAGGCGCTCGTAGGGCCCTCGACCGGCATAAGAGCCGAGCAGGAAACCCGAGATACCACCAAGCAGCAGTGCGATCTTTTTCATGGCGAGGACCACCTTTCGTGGGTTACGAAGCCTCGTGATTGCGATCGGGTTGCTTGAATATGACGGCAATCACGCTCGAAAGCCTTTTACCCGAGAGGCGCGGCTTTTAATCGAGCGCCGGACGAGAACGGACGGGAGGTACGGCCAATAAGCGAACACGAGAGCGAGCGCCAAGACGACGAGTTGTTCGTGAGCAGCGGGTTCGCGTCGGTCAGTCGGCCCCCGAGCGATGCCGAAACCACCCGCGTCGGAAGGTGGCCCGAAAGGATCGGCCCGCCGACTGACGCGCTGGGCTGAGCCTCCCTGAAGTCTCCTAGATCGTTTGGGCACTCATCCGTGGGTAACAAGTGCCGCCAACGGCAACGTAGGGCAGCCTCTTCCACCGGATCGCCAGTAGTGACCAGTAGTGAAATGGCTGCTCAAGCCATTGTCGGCCGTCGGGGTAGAAGGAGTTAGACCGATTAGCAGTGAGCCCGATTCGGCCGCTCTCGCACCTCTCCATTCATGACTCCGACCAACGTAGCCGAGCAGTTAGACCGGTGGTTGACCGACATCGCGCCGAGTGGCGATACCGGCAAGGACCAAGTGGGTGATATCCAAGACCGGAGCAGGACCTCGAGGTCGCTGTCCGAGAAGGCGCTCACGCCCTCAGGACCGATTTGAGTAGATGCGATCAGCACGGAGCAAAACGGCAGATCGCCGCTCGTCACGCATGACTCGGTCGAAGGTGTCCCAGTCGTCATGGACCCCACCGGCGGCTCGGAAAACCGCCCGCAGCAACTCGGGGAGCGCGGCGGGGTCGAACCCAGAGAACGGGTCGTCAGGGCCGATGATGTCGCAGCGTCCTTCGGCGCTCGCCCACTGCCACCCGGCTCGGAAGACGATCGTGGCCCGTGGCCTCGCTCGTAGGTTGGCCAATTTCGCCTTCGCGTAGGTGACGAAGGCGATTACTTTTTCCCCCGAGACGGGGTGCGGCAGCAGTCCTGCGTTTACGACCGACGCCTGAACGGTGCCGTCTGCTCGCGTCGTTGCGACGACGGCGAGATGATGGTCTTGCGTGCCGATGAGGTCTAGGTCTTCCAATTCCACAGTTGCGAGTCTGTCATGCCGGCGGCCCGGCTGGCACAGTTCAGGTAGGCGCAGCCAAGCTTCCCGTGCGTGCTCGAGACTGCACAGTTTTCGTCAGGCGCAGCAATGGGCGCGAACGACAGACCGCCCTCTCGTCGTCAGAAGGCCGCTCAGGGTGCCTATTGGAGCTTCGTTCTCGAAACGTGTCCTTCCGCGTCAGACGGGATGGTCATACCAGGCTCGAAGTGCGGTTGTGCAAGCGGTGTCCAGCCCGCGAAGGCCTGCGAAGGCGCGAGAAAGCATTCTCTGTTTACGACTCCTGCTGCAGCGGAGACGGCGACTGGACCAGCCAAAGAGGGAACAAGCAGGCACCCGTGGTCGCCTCGTGCTAACACCCGCCTGGGCAACCGGGTAGCAACCTTCCCCGAAGGCGCTCGCTGCGTCAAGCTGTGAGCGGTGCAGTGCTGCGGGCTCGTGTGACGGAGTGCTGCGGCCGGGCCCGCTAACGACGGCGCCTGAGCCGAGCTCGGGCCCCTCGCCCCGACAGGGGTGAGGAGGTGCCGAGGGCGGCTGTGAGCCCCCCTGCCCCCGACAACATCAACCGCAGAAGGAGGTCTTCACATGAGGAAGACGATGACAGCCATTGCAGTGGTCGCGGCGGCCCTTGCCGTCGTCGCCTCCCCCGCTTCCGCCACGGTGCTGGTCAGCCACGGCGGCCAGGGAGCCTACGAAGGGAACGTCGCGGGCACAATGCGAGATGATTGCCCACCCACCCCGCAAGCCACGCAGCCCGCAGTGGTCGTGTGCACAACGGCGGAGCACGGCTACATCGCACTGATGCCCGTCAGCCGCACCAGGGCCGAGATCTTGGCCGTCCGCGTCAACGATTCGTGCGCTAATGGCCAGGCATGGCCCTACGGGCCCGTGTATGACTACGGCAGGAGGATAGAGGCGGACGTCGTCCACCTCACAGCAGGCCGCTTCAGCTGGGTGGCGGGCCGGCTCTACTTCGGCGGCGTCCTGACCATCACCGGCCAGATCAGCGGGGCGCACGCCTCTGGCACAATCTCCGTCACTTCGGGGCCCACGAGCGGTCTGACGGCCGCCACGCCCGGGGTGCACCAGTGCTCCGGCGCCCACTACTCCTGGACCGCCACTTGGGACGGCTCGGCCATGCCGGCCCTGCCGTGACGTCAGTCTCCGTGGCTGCACGCTGCGACCCTGCTGTCGAACTCGGTTATGCGGCCGTGGTGCCGATAGGCGCGACTTGGTACAAACGGGCTAATTTTGCTGCTGTCTCGGCAACTCGGTCACGTAACTCAGGCGGCCGCGAATAGGACCGGTCACGACGATGCCCGTTGACAACCTGCCCACTTCTGCCTGCTGGGAACACAGCGGCCTTCGGCGTGGTTTTGAGGTCGCGTACTTCAGCGTCGGGGCGTTTGCGCTACGAGTCGAGGGCACAACGACAGGCCTTCAAGACGGCGAGGCCTTCGTCGTGACCTACTACCTCGAATTGGACCACGAATGGCGCACCCGCACGGCCCGGGTCGCTGCTCACACGGTGTTGGGTTTGATCGAACGCGTCCTCGAGTCCGACGGTGAGGGTCGGTGGCGCGTCGATGGTGAAGCCGCCAGCCATCTCGATGGTTGCCTAGACGTCGACCTTGAAGCGTCGGCGGTTACAAATGCTCTGCCGGTTCACCGCCTTTCCCTCGCAGTCGGAAAAAGCGAAGCAATCCCCGCCGTATATGTTCGATTGACTGGGGAGATCGTCGAACGGCTCGAACAACGCTACGCACGCGTCGAGGACAGAGAAGGCTGCCGCCGGTACGATTACGAAGCGCCGGCTTTCGACTTCAGATCCCGGCTCGTCTACGACGAAAACGGTCTGGTGGTGAATTATCCGGGTATCGCCGTACGTGCTGGCTGATTGAGGATAGCCACATATTTCGCCTTCCGTTCGCGTGTCAGTCAGCGCCCCGCTTGCGCTTAGGTGCGACACTCTCACGTGACGGTTTCAGTGCCTTCAACGCTGAGGGACGGCATCGTCAATTGGTCGGTCGCGGTGACACCGTCCGATCGGGTGTCGTCAGAAGGCTTGCCTCGATAGCGGACAAAAGCCAGGCCAATGAGAGCGACAACTGCCCAAGCCACCAGGATCATCGTCGGAGCCAGGAGGTCGGCACCGTGGAAGTAGGCCACGCTTCTTGCGACCCTCACGCCCTGGGCGAGAGGAAGAACGTCCGAGAGGTACCGCAGCCCAACCGGGAGCAGGTCGGGCGGGACAGTCCCGCCAGCAGATGGGACGCCGACGACAAGGGAAAAGGTCATGGCGATTGGCAGGAAGTACTGTTTCAGGATTGGCGCCGCGCCTAGCAGCAACTGGCCAATCACCTGGCTGAGGAAGAAGGCATAGAGTAAAAGCGCGGGCTTGTCAGGCAGCGCGTTGAGGTTGACTACCGTGACGTACGCGGCCACGGCCCCGACTGCGCCCATCCCAACGACGGCGAGCGCACGATGCTCGATCGACCATTTCTGCGCCCTCTGGAGCAAAACAAGCACCGTGATGATGCCGACCATCAACATCGGAAAGACGAAGAAGAAAACGGCGTTACCACTATCGCCGGGAAGCAACGGCACGACGTCGACCAACTGTGGCGGCGACGTCCGGGCGTCGAGCGCGAGTTGCGTGAACACCCCTTGGAGATATGACGCCCTGATCGACGAGGCTGCTTTAGCGACATAAAGGACTGGGGGCGATGGCGCTCTCTCAAGAATCGCGGCCGCCACATCCCGATCGCGAACGGCGGATTCTGCCGCCGGCTCCGATCGGACCTGCTCGACGCGGAATCCTCCAGAGTTCACCGCTTGGAGCTCGTTGCTGATGGCCTCTACCTGACTCCCACTCCCGACGACTGCGATCGGCACCTGATGTGGTTGCGGCGCATGAAAGGCAAGCTCGAAGATCAACGGGAGGGCAATCGCGAACAGGAACGGGAACCACAGGATCGATGCGATGTGGCGTCCGGCCGCAAGCGGCGTGAATTCGCTCATTGAGTCGGCCCTTCGGATCGCGCTGGCGGACTAGCAGACTAAGGTCCGCTGGGTCTTCGCCGCGGCCTCAGACCGGGAAGGGAGCCGCGCCAGGCTCGGTTTGGATGGTCCAAGAGCCATCCTTTCGGAAACTCGACGCCGTGGCGTAGGTGTCTTCCTGGAACTGCAGGAAGGTCACCTGACCGTCGACCACCTTCATGAAGATCGAGAAGGGCGAGCTTACGATTTTGCCCAGGGAATGCGACTTGTAGCGGAAGTCCCCAAACACCGCGACGTTCTCGTCAGAGCCGAACATCGCGTTCACGTTGAACGCCTGGTTCTCCCAACGGGCGAACATCGTCCCGAGGTTGTCGAGGAACGCCTGCGGGCCCGTTGAGGTGCCCGTCCAGGGCATGATCTTCTTGAGTTCCGGGTTGTCGGTGTTGAGGGACACGTAGGTCGCGTCCGGGGCGACTAGGCGGTTGACGACATCGGGGTCCAACAGGTTCTGGAGCCACTCTCCGACGACTTCGATCGGGGTTGCCATTGCTTGGTCCTTTCCTGGTTCGCGCCGCGCGGCGACAGGCTAATGAGATGGAGGAACGCTGACCCGTCAGCTCGCGACGGGAGGAACGGAGTGGACGACCGTCTTTGCTTCTTGGAACTCGGTGAACGCGATCGGTCCGCGGAGACGCCCGACGCCGCTTGCCTTGTAACCGCCTTCGGCGAAGCCGTCATTTATGGCCGCCCACGTGTTCGTCCAGACCGTGCCTGCTTTGATCGCGCGACTGACCCGGTTGCTGATGTTGAGGTTGTTCGTGAAAACCCCGGCAGCGAGGCCCATTTCGCCGGCGTTGGCCCGGGCGATAGCGTCGTCTTCGGTGTCGAAAACCTCGAAAGTGGCAACCGGTCCGAAGACCTCCTTCTGGACGATGTCGCTTGTGACGTCGTCGACCTCGAGCAGCGTTGGCCGGTAGAACGCGCCGGCGGCGAGGGCGGGGTCATTGGGAGGACCACCTCGGACGATGGCCTTGGCGTAGGCCAGGGCTGTCTCGACGATCCCGTTGACCCTGGTGACGTTCGGCTTGTCGATGAGGGGGCCCATGTCGGTGTTCGGGTCCATACCGTCGCCGACCCGAACGTTCTCCAACAGGTCGGCGAGGCGCGAGCGTACTGCATCGGCAGCGCCTCGCTGGACGAGGATCCGGGAGCCGGTCATGCAAAATTGGCCGGAGAAGGTGGTGATCCCCGACGCCAGCAGCGGGACGACCGAGTCGAGGTCGGCGTCGTCAAAGACGACCATCGGGGTCTTGCCGCCCAGTTCGAGGTTGACCCGCTTCAGAGTGGGTGCGCCTTGTGCTGCGATGATCCGGCCCACCGGGCTGCTTCCGGTGTAGCTGATGACCTCGACGTCGGGCGACGCCACGAGGTACGGAGCTCCGGTGTTGCCCGACTCGGTGAAGATGTTGATGACACCGCGAGGCAGCGACTCGACCTGGGAGAGGATCTGCGACACGAGGTTGGCGACCAGAGCGGTCTGCCCTGGCATCTTGACGGCCACGGTGTTCCCGGCCGCAAGGGCGGGAGCCAGGGAACGGATCAGTAGCGCGACGGGAGAGTTCCATGGGACGATGATCCCGACCACACCAGCGGGCTCTGCGTAGGTCGTGAACCACTGGCCAGGAGCGACCTCGGCCGCGATACCGGTAGCGGTCAACGCCATTCCTGCGTTGTGGAGCAGCGTCGGGCTCGGCGACCCACCCTCGAACAGCCCCTCGGCAAGCTTCTTGCCGTTCTCCTTCGTTACGAGCGTCCCAAGTTCCTCGGCGTGCGCTGCGAAGCGCGTTGCCATCTCAAGGAGAACCTGGTTGCGAAGCCCCCGGTCGCGGCCCCAGGAGGAAGTGTCGAAGGTCCGGCGCGCCGCGGCGATCGCGGCGGCCGCTTCGGTCTGGCCGCCGTCGTACCACTGTCCGAGGACTTCTCCGGTGGCGGGGTTGAATGAGTCAGACACCGTGTCTGACCCGACCCACTCGCCGTCGATCCAGTGCTGGGCAATCGTTGTCATTGATAACTCGCTTTCATGTAAATTCCAGATGGGGTTCTAGTCATGGCGCACGACGTCTTCGGCCCGTGCCGTTGTGATTTCGCCCCTGGGGGCGGAGGCCGCGCTCTTCTGACCTAAGGAGCCGGGGCGGAGCACGACGCCACTCAGAACAGCGCCCGAAGCGAAGATCCCAGCGATCCACCAAAATGCGATGTCGTAACCGTGTGCTTGCGCAAGTCCGCTCAGGGCGTGGCGGCCGATTGTCCGGGAAGCGGCGAGATGGGCGGTGATATAGGTCGCGACGGTGCCTGCGAAGATGGTGTTCAGCAGCGACGTACCGACCGAGGCACCGAGTTGTTGGCCAACCGTGACGGTCGCGGATGCGACTCCAGCGTCCTGTGGTGCGACACCGAACACTCCGGTGTTAATAACAGGCGGGATCACCATGCCAAGACCGACACCGGCGATGATGAGTGGACCGAGAACGCCCGCGGGGTAGCCGGTGTGCGGGCCCAGTTGGGCCAACCAGACTGCTCCGCCCGATGCGGCCAGCATCCCGAAGCTGACGAGCGGCTTGGGGCCGAGCCTGGGCATGAGGACGATCGTCGACAGATTGCCAGCGACAATGAGACCGCCGCTTAGCGGCAGGAAAGCAATCCCGGTGGCCAGGGGCGAGTACACCAGTGTCTGCTGCAGGTAGTAGGTCAGGAACAAGAAGGTCGGGAACAGTCCCGCCGCAGCGAGGAGCATCGAGAGGTAGGCGCCGCCCCGGTTGCGGTCCAGTACGACGCGGGGTGGGAGCAGCGGGTGGGCGGCTTCGCTCTGCCACCAGGCGAACAGGGCGGCGAGCACCACACCCGCGGCCAGGAACCCGTAGGTCGACGGCGTGTGCCAGCTGTGCGTGGCCGCGTTGGAGAACCCGTAGACCAGGCAGAACACCGCGCCCGACACCAAAGCTACGCCCGGGATGTCCAGCCTCGGCCGTGCCGGAGACGCCTGGCGCTCCAGCAGCGCCGTCCCCCCGACGAACGCCACCCCGGCGAAGATCAGGTTCACATACATGGTCCAGCGCCACGACAGGTACCCGGTCAGAACACCGCCGAGCAGCAAACCAATTGCGCCCCCGGCCCCTACGATCGCCCCGAAGATGCCGAACGCCTTGCCGCGGTCAGCGGGATCGGTGAACGTGGTGGTCAAGAGCGACAGAGCTGAAGGCACCAGCAGCGCGGCGAACGCGCCCTGGCAGGCCCGGGCGGTTATCAGCATGGCGAAGTTCACCGAAGCTCCACCTATGGCGGAAACCCCGGCGAAGCCGACTAGGCCGATCAAGAAAGTGATCTTCCGGCCCAGCAGGTCTGCGAGCCTGCCACCCAGCAGCAGCAGGCTGCCGAAGGCGAGACCATAGGCGGTGACGACCCATTGGCGGTCGGCTGTGGTGAAGTTGAGCGCTTGCTGCGCCGACGGCAGCGCGACGTTCATCACAGTGAGATCGAGGACCACCATCAGCTGGGCCAGCCCAATGACGCCCAGGATCAACCAGCGGCGGTCCCGGACGCTGGTGACCGAGCCGGTATCAGGCACGAGAACCGCCTTCCTCGCTTTTATTCCTGCGCTGCGACGGCGGTCGGACTGAAACGGCCGCCGCGATCGCCACCGACGTGCGAATGTTCGACGCCCAGTGACCGAGGATTTCTCCGGTGGCGGGTTTGAACGACTCAGGCACGGTGGGCAAACCGGCCCACTCGCCATTGATCCATTTCTGGGCAATCGTCGTCATCGAAGGCTCGCTTTCTTATAAGGCCAGAGGGAAATGCGTTGCTCAGGGGGAGCTACTTCCGGTAGCTGCCCGTCCGGAACTCTTCGACAAGCCCGGCGTGGGTCGGCTCCCAACCGATCTCGGCACGAGCTCTCGAAGCGTGGGTTCCCTGGTCGAGGAGGAGCACCTCGGCGAGCCAGTCGCCGAGCCGGGAACGCGCCTCGTCGTTGGACCCCGGGACGGCACCCGGTGCTCCGACGGTGACAGCGGCTGCCTCCGTAAGCTCGGCGACGGTCGGGTTGAGCCCGTTGCCGATCAGATAGACCCCCCGTGCGGAGTCGCTCTCCAGGACCCGTCGAAAGGCATCTGCTAGGTCGGCAACGTGGACCGTCGACCAGTGCTGCAGCCCGGCGCCGAGCATGATGAGGTTGCCGTCATCGTCGCGCGGTGAGCCGAGAATGATCCCGGGCATGCCTCCTCCGCCGTCGCCGTAGACAACGCTCGACGTGATTACGACCCCCCGCATGCCAGTCTCACTGAACAGGCGCCGTTGCAGCGGTTCTTTCCAAGCCACCAAGGCGGGGGCGTTTTCGGGGGAGGATTCGGTGATGTCGGGGTTGTTCCCGTAGACCCAGATGCCACTGATCGGGACGAAGGGCTTCCCGCTGTGGCTGTACGCGTCGATCGCCGCGTCGAATACGGCGGCGTCGAACTTCGCGCTCGTCTCGTCGCCAGGGCTGGCGGTGTGAACAGTGCCGTCGGCGGCGGAGAACACCCTC
>DATKHZ010000139.1:0-8919 GCA_035509995.1 Acidimicrobiales bacterium
CCGTTATTGGCACAGGAGATCTTCGAGGCTGCCGCTTCCAAGCGCGTCGGCTCGCTCGACGCACCTGTGTCGGGTGGCGACGTCGGTGCCCGCAATGCGTCCCTGGTGATCATGGTCGGTGGCACCCAACAGGCATTCGACCGTGCTCTCCCCCTCTTGCAGCGGTTGGGGAAGATAGTGACATTGGAGGGCGGGGCGGGTGCGGGGCAGCACACCAAGATGGTCAACCAGATCGCCATTGCCTCGGGCATGGTGGGGGTCTGCGAGGCACTTCTGTACGCCTATCGCGCTGGGCTGGACATCGCCAAAGTCCTCGAGACCATCGGCGCGGGGGCCGCTGGGTCGTGGTCGTTGACCAACTACAGCCCTCGCGCTTTGCGGGGGGACTTCGAGCCGGGGTTCAAGATCGACCACTTCATCAAGGACCTCGGGATTGCTCTGGCGGAGGCGCGAAGAATGGAGCTGTCGCTACCTGGCCTGGCACTGGCGGAGCAGCTTTACATCGCCGCCAGCGCACAAGGGCTCGGCCAAAAAGGTACACACGCTTTGGTCCTGGCGTTGGGCGAGCTTTCCAACGTCGATTGGCCGGCTCCGGGTTCCTAGAATTCGCCTGTCGCCAGGCGCCGAGTCGAATTCCGGCACCAGCAGGCGTCGCTTGGCGCAATTGGCCTATGAAAAAAAACGGATAAAAGCCCGCCAGGCGTCGGGCGACCGTGGACAACTCGTCCAAACGACGACCTGGGAGAAGGAGCTTGGCCCAGTTTTTGCTCGCACCGGGGATCGAGCCGCCCTCCGGTCCGAGCGTTGAGCGGAATATATCGGGATTGACGATGGACCTGGCGGAGGCAAAGGTTCATCTATGACCGAGGATCCCCAGGACGTGGCCGAATCCTTTGCCCGCAGCTTTCCCGCCGTTTACCTCAGGTTCCACCGACGCGACGAGAAGAGCTCCCAGCTGCCGACCGCCTCGCGAGCGGTCCTCCAGCACCTGGCGCTCTCGGGGCCGGTAACGGTCGGAGAACTCTGCGACCATCTCGACCGAGCCCAATCGGTGGTCAGCGACATCGTGGCGCACCTGGAGCTCAAGGGCCTTGTGGAGCGACAGGATGACCCCAACGACCGGAGGCGCCGGATGGTGTGGTTGTCCCCCTTCGCCCGCAACTTTCTCGAGCGTGACCAAGAGATCCTGTCGGTGGACCTGCTTCGGTCCGCCATTGAGATGATGGCTCCCGCCGACCGGGCGGCACTCGTCCAAGGAATGCAGGCACTTCTTGCCGCAGACGATGCCGTGAGGGCACGCCCGGCGCTGCCGACCCACCGAAAACCCCCGTCCCACCGAAAACCCCCGATCCACCCAAAGCCAACGAGAAAGGACGGCAAATGACGGGTACCCATACCTGCGAGAGCTGCGGCATGCCTATCGAAACGGGCCGCTACTGCGCCTATTGCACCGACGGCTCGGGCGCTCTGCAGTCTTTCGACGAGCGCTTCGAGCGAATGGTCGCTTGGCAGGCGCGCAGGCAGCCCGAGGCCAACAGAGACGACCTCGAGGCGGCCACTCTCGCCTACATGTCCACCATGCCGGCATGGCGCGACCATCCCCGCGTAGAAACTGCTCGACGCGAGCGGGGGACAACGGGCTAATCCCCAGCTGCGGTGCGGTCCAGCTGCGCGTGCACTCGAGCTGGTCTATCGCGCTCTTGCGTCCGAGGATGTCTACCATCATCGCCCCAAGGACGAACACCGCCGCCTGCCGGTGCCGCTTTCGCCGCAAGAGTTTACATGGGCGATGTCTGAGGTGCCCCTACTCGACCGAGTTAGGTATGCCTTATAAAAGGTAGATTGGGTACATGGGGTCAATATGACACGGGTCGTCGCCTCGGGGCTGAAGAAGTCCTTCGGTGACCATGTCGTGTTGGACAACCTCGACCTGGAGGTGCCGGAGGGTTCGCTCACGGCTGTCCTCGGGCCCTCGGGCAGCGGCAAAACCACCCTGCTGCGCCTGCTGGCAGGTTTCGACCGCCCTGACGAAGGCCGTATCTCGATCGGGGGGACGGTGGTGGAGGATGCGCACACACACCTCCCGCCCGAGTCCCGGCGTGTGGGCTATGTCCCCCAAGACGGTGCCCTTTTCCCGCATTTGAACGCGGCAGGCAACATCGGCTTCGGACTGCCGCGCGCTGAGCGCAAGAGCGGGAGAGTCGAGGAGCTGCTCGAGCTCGTCGGCCTAGGCGGGGAGGGCCAGCGCTACCCCCACCAGCTGTCTGGTGGGATGCAGCAACGTGTCGCCCTCGCCCGGGCGCTGGCTGCCCGGCCAAGCTTGGTGCTGCTGGATGAGCCGTTCGCCTCCCTCGATGCTGCCCTGCGGGCAGAGGTCCGCGCCGACGTGGCGAGGGTGCTGGCCGACACCGGGACGACGTCGTTGCTGGTGACCCACGACCAGGATGAAGCCCTTTCCCTCGCCGACCGGGTGGCGGTGCTACGGGGCGGCCGGGTTGCTCAGTGCGCCGGCCCGGAGGAGATCTACCTCGACCCGCTCGACCCGGCGCTGGCAAGCTTCGTGGGCGACGCCAACGTGCTCCCGGGGACCGTCCGCGGCGGGATGGCGATGACAGCGCTCGGCCCGTTGGCGATAGCCGGCGCGAGCACCCGCCTACGTGAGTCGGACGACGTGCTCGTGCTGGTCCGTCCCGAGCAGGTCGAACTACATGCAGTCAACGGCGCCGGAGGTCTTACAGGCCGGGTCGTCAACTGCCACTACTACGGCCACGACATGCTGGTGACGATCGAAATGGTGGGGGCGGCGGGTCGCCGCTCGTTCCTCAGCGCAAGGCTGACCGGGCGGTCGCCACTCGGAACGGGAAGCGCCGTGACAGTCGCTGTCGGCGGCCCCGTGAAGGTCTGGCCGGCCTGAGGCTCGGGGCTCGGGCCCCTAGGACCAGCTGCGGCTAGGGCAGGAGCGCAGGGTCAGGGGCGCCCACCTCGGCAAAGCCTTTCGCCCGCAGGAGGCATGACGCGCACGTCCCGCATGGCCGGTCCGCCTCGCCAGGCTCGTAGCAGCTGTGGGTGAGCGAGTAGTCGACCCCGAGGGCGAGGCCGCTTTCGATGATCTGCGCCTTGGTCCAGTGGGCGAGCGGGGCATGGATGCTCAGGTGCTGGAGCCCCTCGACCCCGGCTTTGGTGGCGATATTGGCCATCGCCTCGTAAGCAGCGAGGTACTCAGGGCGGCAGTCCGGGTAGCCGCTGTAGTCCACCGCATTGACGCCGATGAAGATGTCGCTGGCCCCGAGGGTTTCCGCCCAAGCGAGGGCAAAGGACAAAAAGATCGTGTTGCGAGCCGGCACATAGGTCACCGGGATACCAGGGGTGAGGTCCTCCACGTGGGTGTGGTGAGGCACGTCGATATCAGCCGTGAGCGCCGACCCGCCGAAGGCCCGCAGGTCGATGTCCATCACGATGTGACTTGCTACGCCAATGGACTCGGCGACGCGGCGAGCGGCTGCGATTTCGACCTCGTGGCGCTGGCCGTAGCGGAAGCTCAGGGCGTACGGCCGGTAGCCCTCGGAAATGGAAATGGCGAGCGTGGTCGCCGAATCGAGGCCTCCGCTCAGCAACACAACCGCTGGCTTGCTGAACGGCGAGGCGTGCTTCACATCGCCGGCCATGACCTCAACTCGCGACGGCGCAGGACTATCTCCACAAATAGTCAGTATGTGGCGACAGGTCACGGAAATCCGTGCCCGGGTCGTCGAGGCGTTCGTAGCACGACTGCAGGCCGACGCGGCCCGGGCCCCACACCCGGAGCCAGAGGTAGCGGTTACCCCACGTGCGCCACAGCTTCATCCCGGCTGCGGGGTACTCGACGTGGAGCTGCATGCCGACCGTCGGGTCCTTGAAGAGCAGGGCCGGCGGCTTGATCAGGATCGACTCGCGTTCTCCCAGCTCGCGCACGTAGGCGTTGCCGCTCGCCTGGACCATCACGAGGCCCGGCTTCTCGCCCGCTTGGAAACGGTCGAGGAACTGGCCTACGGGGTAGTGCCACTCCTGCTGGTTGTTGTCCCGCCCACGGTCACGGTCCAACCCGCCAGCACCGGCCATCTGCATGCCCATCTTGAGCAAGCTTCCTCCGGCCGACACCGGCTGCTGTTGGCCACCCGATGTCATGAACCAGACGTTTGTCGGGGCCCAGTCGTAAGCGACGCCTTTGGTGGCGACTAAAAGGGTGTGCTCTCGCACGTCGACCGCCGCCCCGCGCTGGAGCGGCAAAGCGATGAGCTCGCCGGGTTCGTCGTGGGAAAAGGCGATCCGCCCGGGCCCATCGGCGGTGAGCATCACAAGGGGCAATCCGGCGCGGTGCCTGGTCCACGGCTTGCTGAGGGGCATGGCGTCGACGTGGACGCTGGGCTCCTGCCACAACAGCATGTTGTGGGTGAAGTACACGCCGTCACCGGCCGCAAGGCTCATCTCGGCAACCGGCACCAGACGGCCCTCGACCTGAGCCTTCGATTGCCCGAACTGGATGCGGGCCATGTCCGCGATGGAGGGGAGTTCGGTCCACCCTGATGCAGTGGTACGAAGCTGGATATTTACCGGCGCGCCGCAAGTTGGGCAGCTCGTCTCGGCCCCGGTGGAGGTCTGCTTGCAATAGGGGCAGGTGTAAGTGCTCTGGGCGGCGGCTGTATCGGTCATCTGGCTATCACTCGCTCCCGGTCTTGTGAGGCCGGAACATTGACTGGATCCCGACCCGGCCCGGCCCGGTCATGCGGAACATCGTGGACCCTCCCCCGCCGACCAGAGCAGAAGCCACTCCACCGATGCCGCCTCCCGAACGAAGGCTGCCGGCCGCCTGCGCGATGCCCCCGACGTTGACCATTGACGTGACGCTTTTGAGGCGACCGAACATGCCGCCTTTTTTGGGAGGCTCGGCTACAGCAGCGGCGGCGGCGGGTGCAGCTGCGGTGCCTGCTGCGCTGTCGTCGGCCGGCGGAGCGGCTGCCGCATTGTCCTCGATGCGGCCCTTCATGTTGATGCTGGTGACCTCCATGGTCACCTTGGAGTCCTTGTAAAAGAACGCACCAGGGTCGATGAGGATGGTTTCGCCCTCACCGAGCGTGCGTTGGAACACGTTGCCGTAGCCGTGCAGGACCAGCAGTCCCGGGGCGGACTGGGCGACGAAGCGGTCGAGGTACATGCCCGCGTCGGCAGCGAGCATGACGCGGAACCCGCCGATCTTCTCGTACGTGAAAGACAGGGAGCCGCTGGCGAGCACGAGCGCGTGCTCGCGCACGTCGACTTCTGCCGGCGCCTCGACAGGGATCACGACCAGCTCGCCCGTCGCATCGCGCGAGAAGGCGACGCGCCCGGGTGCGTGGGCGACGCTGAGCACGAACGGCATGCCCGACACGAGCCGCCTGGCCCCGCCGGGCGTGCTCAGTACCGACATGGGCACCGATTCGTCCTTCCAGAGCATCGCGTGGTGCTCGAAGAACACGGTGTCCTCCCCCGCCAGCGTTACCTCCGCTACGGGCACGACGCCGGCGTCCATCTGGCAGCCGCTCGCCGACCAGTGGAACTGGGTCAGGTCGCGCAAGCGTGGTGCCTCGCGCCAACCACTGTCGGTCACCGCATCGCGTACGTCGAGCGGGGCTCCGCAGCGATCGCACGTCCGTGCCGAGCTCGGGCTCTGGGCGTGGCACCAGCGGCACTGGATGCGCTGCTCGACGTCGGTCATAAGCTGGCTCACCCCCGCTGGATGGCTAAGACCTCCGAACGTTACCACGGCCGAGGCTGGTTACAGAAGGCCGCGGCCGGCTGCGCATTTGGCACCCGGGCGCACTACCCTCGGCGCTTATGGGAACGGTGATCGAATTTCCGAGCAACGGGACAGTGGGCCAGGGCTACCTCGCGACCCCAGCGGCGGGCACAGGTCCGGGCTTGGTCGTCATCCAGGAGTGGTGGGGGCTCGTCGGTCACATCACGGACGTCTGCGACCGGTTCGCGAGCGAGGGTTTCGTGAGCCTGGCGCCGGACCTCTACCACGGGAAGACGGCGAGCGAGCCCGATGAGGCCGGGAAGCTGATGATGGCGATGCGGCTCGACGAGGCCGGCAAGGACATGAGCGGCGCTGTCGAAACGGTTGCTGCTCGCTCCAATGGCAAGGTCGGCGTCGTCGGTTTTTGCATGGGTGGCGGCCTCGCGCTGATGGTCGCAAGCCAAAGGCCCGACCTCGTCCGGGCCGTGGTGCCCTTTTACGGAGTAGTGCCATGGGAGGGAACCCAGCCCGACTACGGCGCTATCACGGCCGCGGTGCTTGGCCATTACGCAGAACATGACGACTCTGCTTCCCCGGCTGTGGTGGCAGCCCTCGAGTCAACCCTTCGCGAAGCGGGGAACACCGACGTGATGTTCTACACATATCCGGGCACTATCCATGGGTTCTTCAACGACGACCGCCCGGGCCAATACGCTCCAGATGCTTCGGGAGTTGCCTGGGAGCGCACCATCGAGTTCCTCCACTCCCGCCTCGGCTAGGCAATCGTCACGCCGTCGCGCCCATGAGAAAAACCAGCAGGCGCCTGGCGGACGGCCGCGAGATCATTTATTACGACGCCGTCACCACTGCCGAACGCAACGCCGTGGACGGCAGGGATCTCGGGCCGTTGACCGCGTCGACTGAGCTAAGGTACGACCCCTTGCTGCGGAACTGGGTGATGTACGCCTCGCACCGTCAAGTGAGGACCTACCTCCCCGCTGCCGACGACTGCCCGTTATGCCCGACCAAGCCGGGCCACCCAAGCGAGATCCCGGAAGCCGACTACGAAGTCGTCGTGTTCGACAACCGGTTCCCGGCTCTCACCGGCAAGGGACGCTGCGAGGTCGTTTGCTATACGCCCGATCACAATTCCTCGTTCGCTCAGCTGTCACCGCCACGCGTCCGCCTCCTCCTCGAGGCGCTGATCGACCAGACCACTACCCTCGGCGCCCTGCCCGGGGTCGAGCAGGTCTTCTGTTTCGAGAACGCAGGAGCCGAGATCGGCGTCACCCTGCAGCACCCGCATGGGCAGATTTACGCGTACCCGTTCGTGACGCCGAGGACCGACAGGATGATCACCTCAGTGCAGGGCTATAGGCGGCGGACCGGGCGGAACCTGTTCGATGATCTTGTCGCCGAAGAAATTGAAGTCGGGTCGCGCTTGGTGCTCCGTACAGGCAGATGGACCGCGTTCGTGCCGAATGCGGCCCGCTGGCCTTACGAGATCCATTGTTACCCAAACGCTCGCGTCCCCGACTTGGCGTCATTGGACGGCGAGTCGCTCTCCGAACTGCCGGAGGTACTGCTCGATCTCTTCGGCCGCTTCGCTCGCCTTTTCGATAAACCAGCCCCCTACATCGCGGGGTGGCACCAGTCGCCCGTGCGCCGGGGACGCAAGGACTTTGCCCTCCACCTGGAGCTGTTCACCTCGAGGCGCTCGAACGACAAGATGAAGTTCCTTGCGAGCTCGGAGTCGGGCATGGACGCTTTTGCGAACGACATCATCCCCGAGGCTGCGGCGGCGCTCCTGCGGGAGCTCGGCCCGTCAGCCAAGTAGTGAGATGAGCGATGCCTCGTAAAACGGCTAGGGCCCGCAAGGAGGCCGGCACCGCTAAGGAGGCTGGCACCGGTAACGAGCCTGGCACCGGTACGGAGGCTGGCAAGGGAGAGATCTCCAGCTTCGAGGGGATCGCGGCGCTGTCGCTGGACGCGCTCAGCTCGGTTGCGTACGGGCCGGAGGCGATGCTCGTCGTGTTGGCCACGGCCGGCGCCGGCGCCCTGGCGAAGATCGAACCGATCACGCTCGTCATCGTCGTGCTGCTGGTCATACTCGTCCTGTCCTACCGCCAGGTCATCGAGGCGTACCCCGACGGTGGCGGGTGTTATGCCGTCTCCAAAGCCGACCTTGGGCCGGGTGCGAGCCACCTCGCGGCGGCATCCCTCGTAGTCGATTACACCCTCACGGTCGCCGTTTCCATTGCGGCTGGAGTGGCGGCGCTCGTCTCGGCGTTCCCCTCACTTGCCCCGCACAGCCTGTTGATCTCGCTCGCGGTACTGGGGTTGCTGACCGCGGTCAACCTGCGGGGCATCGCTGCGAGCGCGAAGGCCTTCCTGTTGCCGACAGCTGTGTTCGTCCTCGGCATCTATGTCGTGATCGTCTCCGGGATGTTGCGCGCCCACCCGGCGGCGAACGATGGCGTCCATCCAGCAGTAATTCCCAAGGTCGCCGCGACTGTCGGCGTCCTGCTGCTGCTCAAAGCGTTCGCAGCGGGTTGCAGCGCACTGACGGGCGTCGAGGCCATCGCCAATGACGTCCCTGTTTTCCGCGAGCCCCGGGCGAAACGAGCGATGCGTACCGAGGTGATCCTGGGCGGCCTCCTCGGCACGATGCTGCTGGGCCTCGCCTTCCTGACGGTGAGGTTCCACATCGCCCCGAGCTCCCACCAGACGGTCCTCAGCCAGATCACCGCGGCCTCCGTCGGGCGCAGCTCCATCTACTACGTGGTCGACCTGGCCACCACCGTGATCCTGGCACTTGCGGCCAACACCTCCTTTGGAGGGTTCCCCGTGCTGGCCAGCCTCCTCGCTCGCGACAACCTGCTCCCGCACGTGTTCGGGCTCCGGGGCGACCGGCCCGTGTTCCGCTATGGCGTGGTGATCCTGGCGGTCCTTGCCGGCGTGCTGCTGGTGGCGGTAGGCGCGAACACGGAGTCGCTCATACCGCTCTACGCGATCGGAGTGTTCACCGGGTTCACCCTCTCCCAGGGGGGCCTCGTCAAGCACTGGTGGCAAGAAAGGCCCAACCGGTGGTGGGCACGCGCAGGGCTAAATGGGACCGGCGCCGTAATGACCGCTGTGGCCACGGTAATTTTCCTGGTCAGCAAGTT
>DATKHZ010000140.1:0-2798 GCA_035509995.1 Acidimicrobiales bacterium
GGCCATGGCCTCCACCATGAGCACCCCAGGCAAGAGCGGGCGGCCGGGGAAATGGCCCCGGAAGAAGTCCTCTGTGCCCGTCAAGTGCCACAAACCGCTCGCGCTCTTGCCAGGAGCGAGGGCGGTGATCTCGTCCACGAACAAGAACGGCGGCCGGTGAGGGAGGATTTCCTCGGGCCTCGGGAAAGTCAATGCCCCATCCCCAGACCGCCGTCAACCGGGACCACACTGCCGGTCACGTAGCCGGCGTCCTCCGAAGCGAGCCATCGCACGACCCCGGCAACCTCGTCGGGCATGCCGAAACGCTTGAGCGGGACCTGGGCAAGCACGTCACCCCGCCGCTCGTCGCTCAGCTGGGCTGTCATGTCCGTCTCGATGAAGCCGGGGGCCACCACGTTTACGGTGATGCTGCGGCTCCCGATCTCTCTTGCCAGGCTCCGTGCGAACCCGATCAAACCTGCTTTCGAAGCCGCGTAATTGGCTTGGCCCGCGGCACCCGAGAGCGCCACGACCGAGGATATGAGGACTATCCGGCCCTTCCTCTGGCGGAGCATCTTCGGCAGCGCGCGGCGCACCACCCGGAACGTGCCGACGAGGTTGGTATCTAGCACGCGGGAGAACGATCCCTCGTCCATTTGGAGGAGGAGCTTGTCGTCGTTGATGCCGGCGTTGGCCACGAGCACTTCGATCGGGCCTAGTTCGCTTTCGACGATCCCCACCGCCTTGTCGACCGCTCCCATGTCGGTGACGTCGCAAGGCACGCTGAACAAGCCCTGGACTTCACCCGAACGGGTGGTCACCGCGACATGGTCCCCGCCAGCAGCGAACGCCGCCGCTATTGCTCGCCCGATGCCCCGGTTCCCGCCTGTCACGAGGACGACGCGGCCCGGGCCGACGGCCACTCAGGCCCCCACGGCGTGGAAGCCGCCGTCGACATGGACGATCTCGCCGGTTGTGGCCGGGAAAAGGTCAGACAGCAGTGCGACGCAAGCCTTGGCTACTGCGCTCGAATCAGCGATGTCCCAACCGAGCGGGGCGCGTTCGTCCCAAACCCCCTCGAAAACCGATAACCCGGGTATCGCTTTGGCGGCCATCGTCCGTACCGGTCCGGCAGCGACGAGGTTGACCCGGACCCGGTCCCGGCCGAGGTCTCGTGCGAGGTAGCGCGCGGTGGACTCCAGGGCAGCCTTCGCCACTCCCATCCAGTCGTAACCCGGCCAAGCGACTCGTGCGTCGAAATCGAGCCCGACTATTGCACCGCCCCCAGCCGCCCTGAACAGGGGCAGGAACCCCGCCGCCAGCGCTTTCAGCGAGTACGCAGAAACATGCAGGGCAACGCTCACATCGTCCCAAGGAGACTCCATGAAACCGCCTCCGAGGCATGACTGGGGGGCGAAGGCGATCGAATGCAGCATCCCGTCGAGCTCCCCCCAACGTTGCAGGAGCTCGCCAGCAGCGGCTTCGATCTGCTCGGGCGCAGTCACATCCAGTTCGAGCACGTCCGGTGGTACCGGGAGGTGCTTGGCGACCCTCCGGGTCAGTGAAAGGCCTCGGCCGAAGTTGCTCAGCACCACTTCAGCGCCCTCGCGTTGGGCCAGCTCGGCCACCCCGTAGGCGATCGAGTCGTCCGTAAGGACCCCCGTGACCAGGATGCGCTTTCCCTCGAGAAGTGCCGGCATGGAGCGCGAGGTTAGTGCCCGCCGAAGGGAGGGCACGCGCCCCTGAAGCGCCCGTCGTGGCTCTCAATGCCGAGGTGGAGGCGGCGGCGCGGATGTCGCCCCGCCCTGGGGCTGCTCGGCTAGCCTCGGTGCACGATGGATGGCAACAAGATGGGGCGAGACGAGGCGTTCAAGATCTTCCAAGGCTGCGTGGCCGAGGTCCTGGACATCGACCCGGCGCAGGTAACGCTGGAAGCTCGCTGGGCGGAGGACCTGGATGCGGACAGCCTGGCCGTTGTGGAGATCACGATCGCTCTCAACGACGCATTCTCGATACGACTTCCGGATGTTGACCCCACCAAGTTGAGCACGGTAGGGCAAGCCTTCGATATCGTGTCCGACCTGGTCGGAGCCTGAGCTCCCCGTTCCGCTGGTTGAGGTCCCTGCTGGTTCAGGTCCCTGCTGGTTCAGGTCCTTTCTGGTTCAGGTCCCTGCTGGTCCCGGTAGCGTTGCCGCGCCTCTTCGACGACCTTCTCGGCAACTTCCCGGGAACGCCAACCTTTGGCAGTAGTCCGCTTGCCGGGCTCGATCGACTTGTAGATGGCGAAGAAATGAGCGATCTCTTCGAGCTCGTGGGGAGGTATGTCTTCAAGGTCTTGGACCGATGATTGACGGGGGTCGCTGGCCGTAACGCAGAGCAGTTTTGCGTCGTCGCCCGACTCGTCACTCATCAGGAACACTCCGACTGGCCGCGCGCGCACGTGGCAGCCGGGAAAAGTCGGCTCCTCCAGGAACACGAGGGCATCGAGAGGATCGCCGTCCGCAGCAAGCGTTAGCGGTACATAGCCGTAGTCCTCCGGATAGCGAGTGGAGGTGAACAGCATGCGGTCAAGCCAGATCTCGCCCGTCTCGTGGTCAGCCTCGTACTTGTTGCGAGTTCCCTTTGGGATCTCGACCACGACTTCGACGTCCATTGCCTCATGGTAGGCAGTGTTCCGGTCACACCACGCGATGGGCGGGGCCCGCCCGGGAGGATGGAAACTGGGTAGTCCGTCCGGTGACGTCGATAGGGATTGGTGCCGTGAGCCTGAGTCACACCATGGCGCGGGGGCCGTCAGGTACCCGGGATTGTTGCTACGA
>DATKHZ010000141.1:0-3475 GCA_035509995.1 Acidimicrobiales bacterium
TGTCTGCTGACAAGAGCCGAACATTCCGTTTGCCTCCATTGCCTCTGTTCGCCGCTGATCTCTCTCGGCGTGACCTCGATGAGCATGACCAAGTAGAGGTAGGTGCGATACAGGGCGAGGCGCGCCCGCAGCGCGTCGGTGAGCGCCAACGGCCCCGAAACCTCGCAATACCCAGACAGGAAGTCTTCGTCCACAACGAAGCGGGGATCCATAACTTCGTTGCTGAACACCGACAGCGAGGGGAACTCGAACACGGGGTCCCCGTGGAGGGCGCGCTCGCTGTCGATGATCCCCGAGATCACCGGCCCAGCTCCGTCGTCGCTGACCAGGATGTTGCCGTCCCAGAGGTCGAAATGGACGAGCACAGGCTGCTCGACCTCCGCCAGGGCAGGGCGCTGTGCGACGACAAGCCCTCGTATCTCCTCAGGTGGCCGAGGCAGGTCGGTGCCGAAACGAGCGGCATCGTCAAGCAGGGCGCCCATCATCCTGCCAAAGGCGTCCGGCCAAGTTCCCCCGCGGAACTGCTCTCGCTCGAAGGTATAACCGAAGCCCTCACAAGGCGCCTGGTGAGCCAGCGCCACGGCTCGTCCCAATTGGCAACGCAAGACTGAGCGCTCCGCGTCGCTTGGCGTCCGAAGGGTTTCCGACCACGACTGCCCCGGCAGCTTGGACATGACCAGGTGCTGGCGGCCAGGGAATATCCCCGAGCCAGCAGCCAGCACCTCGGGCACGGGGACACCGAGGGGCAGCGTCCGGCGGAAATAGTCGGCCTCGGTGGGCAGCAGCCCCGCCTCGTAGGCCAGACCGGGAGCGGTAGACGGCGGTGAGATCTTCACGACCACGACGCGGCCATCTTGGAGGCGCGCCTGGACGCCTGTGTTGTAGGTCCCGCCTGGGAAACGCTCATGGGCGACAATGCTCCCGACCTCGGCAAGGGCATCGGGAAGGTGCTGGCTGAGGTCTTCGTCGCTTACGTCGAAGCACCACGGCACGCCGGGAGCCTACAGGTGCGACCAGCTGAACCGCCCTGCGCTCTGGAAGGCGCTCATCGTTTGCCGACGATGAGGTAGCTGCGAGCAGCGGTTGGGTCATTGGGACCGACCGAGCGCCACGGCCAGGCGTGCTGCCTCGTAGGCCCTCAGCGCAAATCTGAACGGCCCCAAGGATACCGGCTCCTCGTAGTTGGCCGTCCTGAAGTCGCTCCACACGACGAACCGTCGCTCAAAGCTGACCCGCACCAGTGCACCACCGCAACCGAAGTCACCACAGGTGCAGGTCAATACCGGGGCAAAGCCGGCCGGCACCCAGTCGGCCAGGTCGCCTTCAGGGTGCTTGCCGGCAGGGCCCCACCAGTCAAGGAACGGACCGAGGACCGATGTCCAAAGAGGGGCTGCCTCCCGCTTGCCTGTGGAGCGCCATAGCTTGACCAACTCAGTGCCGTTTACCAGGACCAGCGCCCGCTCGTTGCTGGCACCGCCGCGGCGACGGAACTCGACCACGTCGATAGCGGACCGAGCTGTCTCCGACGAAGGCATGGTCCCATCTTGTCCTTATGCGAGCCGAGCCGGTAACACCGCCAGGTTCCGCGCCACCGAGCCGCGGTTGTCGGGGGTGACCGCCTCGATAGAACTGGGGTCGACGGTACGTCGTTACAGACCGGTTGCCTGCACTTCCGAACGACTCCAAGCCGGGTTCACCATCGCAGTCGGTTAGTCGATGATGAAGGTGTGAACCGTTGGGACCTGAGCTGGTTGAGGCAGAACCGCCCGCTCCTGATCATCCAGATCGTTGGGACCCCGCTCGTGCTTGCCTGGTTCCTCTACTTCTACTTCCAGACACATAGCCCGATTGCCTTCGTCCTGATAGGGCTTTTGCCCGTCTTCGCAGTCCTGAACGTCCGCCTGATCAACCGAGGCCGTGAGCGACAGCGCGATCCCGCGGCTCGCCGAGATGTTCACACAGGTGCTTTGCTTTCCCCTTGGGCAACGGCCCCATACGGCTCCGGTGTGCCGTTTGGGCGTTGGGTCGGCGCAGCGAGCGTGCCCGGCAACCTGGGCCGAATGAACGCAAGCACACCTTTAGCAGTGCTGGAGCTGAACGGGCCCTTGCTCACGCTTCGTATAAGGCCGCGGTTCATCAGCAAGTTGTTCGGGATGAGCACCCTGCGCGTAGAACCTGACGGAGTTGAGGCAATCTTTCCGGCTAAGGGGCGCCTGCGGTACCCGGCGATTTGCATACGACCGCGCGGCGAGCCGCCCTTTTACTTCCTTCTCGGAGATCGTGCGTCGATACTGACCACACTTGCCGCGGCGGGCTTTCCCGTCGAATGGGAGGAGCGCGCATATTCCCCGTCGTAGCCAGGAACCCAGCCCATTCGACCGCCGACAAGACAACGACCCAGGGCCGTGCAGTGGTTGGCCCCTGCCGATAAGGTTTCGCAAACGCGATGAACCTGCTCCCGGCCAGTAGCCCGGCGGCACAAGGAGTGCTAGCCGAACGTGTCGAGGTCTTGGTCGGTCCTCGCGGCGGCTCAACCTTGCGATAGCCTCGGTCTGCGGCGCGCTCAGCCCCTGACTTCCCTGTCTGTCCACTAAGAAGGGTGCTTTTGCAGACCACTTTCACTTCGGAAGCGGACCCCCTTTGGTCCAAGCCGTGCCGTGCCTACAACCTGCACGCTGAGCTTCACACCAGGTGCCGGGAGGACCTTGTAGAGGTGCAGGACAGGCTGGACTTGCCCTCGTGGGCGCTGCGCTGCCCGTCATCATCGCTTCACCTGAGCGTGGCCACTCTCCTGTCTGTGAGGGAGGACTACGGCACTTCCAAGGACGTCGTCTGGGCGCTCTCGGGCGGAGAGTGGTCCGAAAGTCTCCGTGAGCTGGTAGCGGGGCTCCAGCCCTTCGAGGTCAGCTTCACCAGGTTGCAGGTCAGAAGGGCAGCAATCATCGCGCTGGCCACGCCGGTACCGGAAGTGGACGAGATCCGGGGACGAGCAAGGCACCTCCTTTTAGGGGCGGGGCTCAAGCCAGACCAGCCGTCCATCATTCACTGCACCCTGGTCCGCTATGGCCTCGCCGGGCTGAACTTAGAGGCCCTGGCGAGATCAGCACGAGGTGTCGAGCTGAGCGTCAAGACGACCGTTACACAACTCGTCATCTCGAAAGAGTCCGTCTACCCCAACCTCGTGAGAGAAACCCTTGGCCGCCTGCAGTTAGGAGTAACCGCTGCCTCGGTCGCCAAGGCAGTGCGGCGAACCCAGCCACAGCCTAAGAGCACATGAAGGCGCTCGCGGCACGAGGGGTGGCCGGCGCACTGAGGCTGAGCGTTATGGGCGCCGCAACCTGCCGCCGGCCCAGCACACAAGGCCGTCGCTATGGGTGGCTGAACGTCCGGTCACCGACTGCTTGGAGCGACGCACGAACGCGCAGTATGAGGTTCGTTCCGACGCCGGCGCGATCTAGCTCTAAGGGTTGGTGCT
>DATKHZ010000142.1:0-2028 GCA_035509995.1 Acidimicrobiales bacterium
CACCGGCGGCGTCGGCTGACCCGCCCTTCGTCGCCCGGCTCGCTCAACGGCTCCTCGCCCACCCGCGCGGAGGATGCATCGCCTTTGTCGGCCACGTGGACCGCGCCTGGAACTGCAGTTTCCTCTGGAAGGGCGTCAAACCGCGAATCCTCCCGTTCACAAGCACCATCGAAGCGTTCCTGGCGGGAGCGCCGCTCGGAATGGCCATGGAGTACATCAGCGCCAGATACTCCACCACAGCGACGGAGCTTGTCAGCATCCTCCAGCAAATGCGGGCCTTCGGGCGCGTTGTCGATGACCGCGAACTAGCCCAGCTCTGGCTGGCCACGAACGACGCGCGCAACTTCGTGGTCGTTGGCGACCCGGCAATCCGCCTCACAGCGCAGCAACAGGGCCCGCCAGGCGGCCATGACTAAAGCCTAGGAGGAACTATGTCGGTCGAGCATTCGCCGGACCACGGCATCGCCTATCACTTCGTTTGCTACGACACCAGCGGCCAGGAACGCCGCGGTGATCAGGGCCTAGCCAGCGACCAGATCACGGCGGCTGCGGCAGGCGAGCACCCTTCCGACATCTTCGTCTTCAGCCATGGCTGGAACGCCGACCCCGAGGCGGCCATTGCGCAGTACGGCCGGTGGGTGGATACCATGGCGGCCCGTACCGGCGACCGCGAGCGCCTACGTGCCAGGGCGGGCGGCTTCCGCCCACTCCTGGTCGGCGTCCACTGGCCAAGCAGGGCGTGGGCGGACGAGGATCTCGCAAGTATGTCTTACGCCGTTGACGACTCGGCACCAGATACGGCGGCTCAACGGGCGGGAGGTCCTGTCGTGACCGACCCCGTAGAACGGCTTGTCGCCGATTACGCCTACCGCTTCGGCGGCGGCCCGAGCGCCCGGGAGGCCATTCGCGTTATCGTTGGGTCAGCACTCCGGGACGCGGCGCCGCCGACGCTCCCAGACGCCGTCCGCGACGCATACCAGCATCTCAACAGCATTCTCGGGCTCGAGCATGCGGGCGAGGGCGCGGCGCCCGGTGACGACAGGGAACCGTTCGACGCCGAGGGGACTTATCAGGCTGCGCTGCTGATGGATGTGACCGATCCGCTTTCCTACGGAGAGTTCTCCTTGGGCGGGGTGCTGGCTCCGCTCCGCGTTCTCTCCTTCTGGACCATGAAGCGACGGGCGTGCGCGTTCGGCGAGACTGGCGCAGCAGAACTGCTCGGACGGCTCCAGGATTCCTCTCCTGACTGCCGATTCCACGTTATGGGACACAGCTTCGGGTGCATCGTAGCCTCCGCTGCAATCGCCGGTGCTCCGGGGACGCCAGGCCCCCGCCGAGGCGTGGACTCGCTGGTCCTCGCCCAAGGCGCAATGTCTCTCTGGTCTTTTTGCACCGACATCCCAGCACGCCCCGGTCGCGCCGGGTACTTCCACCGAGTTGTCCGTGAACGCCTGGTCAAGGGGCCGACACTGGTTACCACCTCCACCCGCGACCGGGCAGTGCGCGTGTTCTATCCACTCGGCGCAGGCGTCAGCGGCAACGTCGAATTCGGCGACGTGAACCTGCCTGTTTACGGGGGGGTAGGCACATTCGGTGTCCGGGGCCCCGGGATCCAGATCCAGGACGAGACGCTTAGCCGAGTGGACGAGAGCTACCACTTGCACCCAGGTGTTGTTTACAACCTCAAGGCCGATACCGTGATTGCCACCTCAGCGGGCATCTCGGGAGCCCACAGCGACATCTGCCATCCTGAAGTTGCTCGCGCCGTATGGCGGGCCGTCGAGGAACAGCCCGAGTCGGTAACCCCCTGATCCTGTCCCGCCCGAAAAATAGGATTCTGTGGATCTTTTCGTGTTGTTGGCCGCCCTCGGCAGTTCCGGTTATGGCCCAATGGACGGTCAGCCGAGCCGTATATTTATACATCGCCGCGCTTGAGGTGAACGTCCTCAACTGCCGCGGACCGGATCTCTGTCCGGACCGAGGAGAAATTGTCAAGACCTGTGGATCGAGATCTTTTCGCGACCGCGG
>DATKHZ010000143.1:0-2077 GCA_035509995.1 Acidimicrobiales bacterium
ACACTCGCTTTGCCCGCCGGGGAGACTTCCATTATCGTGACGCCGGTTCCTTGACTGTTGGCCGCATCGTTGAAATTGGACACCAAGACGTCCCCGGCTACCAGTTTGCCTGTTGACGCCGGCACTACGGCGACCCCATAAGGGTTCACGTCCCCGTTGCCGGGTACTCCCTTGCCGAGTGCCGGCACAGTGGAAGCCACTTCCGATACTGTGCTCAGGTCGCCGAGGAACCCGCTGCCGGTGCCATTGCCAACAGAGCTGGGCGCCGCCGTGGCACTCGCCCCAGGCAGCAATGCAGTTGTCAGAAGCGCCCCGGCGACGATGCCGAGAACGGGTAGTCGCCGGGCTAGTGAAATATGTCTGCGGACTTTCATTGTGCATCTCCTTTGTTCGTCCATTTTGAATTAGGCATCGGTTCGCCTCGATCGGGCATCTAGTCGTGCTCTTGTCACCTGCGCCGGACCATCTGCCCGCATCGACAACCTTGCGTGCATTTAGGGTCACCGCGCGACAGGCCGGCGAAGAGCGCTGCCCAGACAGTGACGGCTGGCATGGAGTTATACGGAGGGGCCGCCTGGGGAGATTCCCCGTTGTGAGATCTTGCGGCAATTGGGCCACCGTTCATTGCGGGCGAGCCCCCCTTTCTCCGTGCCTTAATTACATAGGGCTGGAGGTTACGACCGTTTCCGGGCTCGACGGACAGCCGTGCTCAAAAAGCCTCTCCACTGACATATGCGAAATCCCGCCGAACAACCGTGCCGATCAGCCTTCGTTCGAGTGCAGAAGCACCAGCGGGATCTCCCGTTGGGTCTTCCCCTGGTAGTTGGCGTAGTTACGGTAATTGGCGGTTACGAGCGGCCACAGCCTGGCCCGCTCGTCCCGATCGGCGACCTCGGCTCGCATCGCCTGGGGTGGCTTACCACCCACCGAAACGGTTACCTGCGGCTGGTCGCGCAGATTGAGGAACCATGCCGGGTCGCGGTCGTCCCCTCCACGTGACGCCACAACGACAAGGGTCGATCCCTCCTGGTAGGGCGAGGTCAGCAGGATCGTTCGAGCTTGACCGCTGCGCCGCCCGATGGTGGTGAGCTCAACGACCGGCATCCCGCCCGCAGACCACCCAAGTCGGCCGCGGGACGCGGCGAGCACGAGGCGGTGAGCACCATTCATGACTTTCAGAACCAGGTCTGAGGGCACATCGCGAGCGTAGATTGCGCCGTCCGTCCGCCTGGCCCGACCAGCTAGAGTTGCCCCCAGCAGTGCCCCTGGTCTCGGGGCTGCGGCCGGGCGCTGGTGCGTGTTAGCACGGAGAGGGGACGAGCATGAGCAGCGCTTCCGCCGACCGATCAAAGGCAAGGCTGTTGCTTCGCGTCGTTCGGCCATTGCAGAAATCCGTCGTGAACCCCCTGGTCAGGCTCGCGTTTCGCTGGGGTGTCGCAGACCCCGGAGACGCGCTGCTCGAGACGGTCGGGCGCCGCTCCGGACGCCCACGGCGGCGGGCCCTGAGTCGCGGCAACCTGGGTCGTCGCATCTGCTTCGCTGCCTCCGGAGCAGCTACGACGGGCCCGTTGACGATACGGGTCGACCTCGATGCCGTCCCGTTAGCGCCTCCGCACTGACCAGCGACTGGTTCGTGTTTGCGATGATCGCTGCCGCAGGGCCGGCCGTCGGCGACCTGCTCACCCCGTGGCGCACGGCCAGCTCCCTTGTCGGCATCGTGATCGTCGCGTTCCTCGTTGGACGGTTACTCGGGACCCGTCGCTCGGCCGGCGCTGTGCTCGTCTCCGGGCTCATCGGATGGGCCGCCGGCGCGACCGTCGCCGTCGTGATCGCCGGCAGTCAGAAAAACGCCCAGGCCGGTTTCTCCCGCCACCTGTGGCTGTTCTCCGGGTTCTTCACGATGTCGGCAACCGTATGGATCGAGATGCTGGCGCGGCCCGGGGCGCTCACGCGGGCTCAGCACCGCGTGGCAACGTTCCCACGGCCGCTCCGCGCCTTGCGCCGCGAGGTCCAACGAGTCGGGCGGTACGGCCAGATCGTCCAACTCGCCGCCCGCTACGGCTTGGGCCGGTCCCTC
>DATKHZ010000144.1:0-3070 GCA_035509995.1 Acidimicrobiales bacterium
CGCCGGAACCCCTTAGGGCGCCCACTAGGTCCACACTACCAGGTGACCGCCGGTAAGGAGCTCGCCAGGCGGTTCGCGCACGAGACCGGCGCCGCATGGACGCAGCACGGCGTGGTAACCTCCTTGTTCGGGTTCGTGGCCGGAGCGCCGACGGGTTGCCTCCCGCCGACCCTTCGACGCTGCGCCGCCAGATGTGGGCGTGAGGCGAGCCGATGAGGAGCGCTCATGTCATTCAGCCAAAGGGCCCAGGACCGCGGACGGCACTCTCGGGTTACCACGCGGCCGTCAACGGAGGGTCACAGTGCGTAGCAGCAGGCCGTGGGACCGAGAGAAGTCGTTCGACCGTGAGTCCAGCGGCGAGGAACGGGCTCCTAGGGGCAGGCAACCGAACTCCGATGAGCAGGCCCTGACGCTGCGCGACTCTGGTCGGACGTTCGCGGCCGTGGCGAGCAGCCTTGGCCTCAAGCGCTCCTCCGACGCACGCGCAGCGTTCCTCCGTGCCCTGGCGCGCAGACCTGAGAACGAGAGAGCTCGCCTGTCAAAAAGGGAGCTCGAGCGCCTCGACCAGCTCGAGGCCCGCATCAGGGACCGTGACCGCGATGCGCCCGAGAAGATGCAAAGGCGGCTGGGAGCGCTCGCGATAATGCGTGATACCCTCCCCCGGTCGTAACGCCCACCTAGTGCCTGGCCGGTGCTGGGACCGGGGCCCGGTAGTGCAGTCTTCGTGAGCTCCTCAGGTATCCGGCGCATCATCCTTCTGACCCTCGGGTGGGAGGAAGTGCCGAAGTCCATTTCGGTGTACGGCGACACCTCGGCGGAGCGCCTCCGCGAGCCGGTGCCCGGGATCCTCCTCGAGTCCGACGGTGGGTGGATCCTGCTCGACACGGGCCTCAACCCCGCGCTCATTCGCGACGCTCCGCTCAACCGTCGCTTCCACGGCCGCGACAGCGACATCGAGGTGGTCCTGCCAGGCCCTGGTGACCCTCTCGAGGAAGCGCTCGACGCTGCCGGCGTCGCGATGGACAAGATCGTCACGGTGGCGGTCTCCCACCTGCACAACGACCACTCTGGTGGGATCCGGCACTTCACCCACCTCGGCGTCCCAGTCCACCTCCAGCGCGAGGAGCTGGTCTATGGGCTCTCCGAGCACCCTGGCCCGGAACAAGAGGGGATGTTCCGGGTGGACTACGACGACCCGGCGATCCGCTGGGAGCTGGCGGACGGGGAAGTCGAGATCGCTCCTGGGCTAACGGCGGTGCCCTCCCCGGGCCACACGCCCGGCCATCAAAGCTTCCTGGTCGACATCGACGAGCGCGTTGGCGGCGGCGGCTACGTCTTTGCGTTCGATGCCGCCGACCTTACCGAGAACGTCGAGCGCGAGGTCGCGGTCGGCGGTTTCGTCAACTGCAGTCCCGAGGACACCGTCGAGTCGGTCCGCCACCTGAAAGCGCTCGCAAGGGAGCGAGGTTACCCGCTCGTCCCGGGCCACGACCCGGTGGTCTGGCCAGCTCTCACCGCTGAGCTAGCGCGCCGTTGGGATGACCAGCCGAAAGCGGGCTAACGCCCGAGCCCTCTGGCAGGAGCAGAAGCAGGAGCACAGGAGGTCAACCCGGGGCCTGTCCGGCCGATGAATAGCTCGTAGGGCGCAGCGCATGGGTTGCGCGAACGAACATCCAGAGGCCCGGTTTATGAGCAAGTTCCTGGTCGGCCGTCAACCCATCTTCGACGCGCAGCTCCGCGTCCACGGCTACGAACTGCTCTTCCGGGACCTGGCCCCCTCGAGACCGAGCGGCGAAACGATGACCGCGAACGTCCTCGTACACGCGGGCCTGGACATGGGCCTCGCCAGTCTGGTTGGGGACAAGCTCGCCTTTGTCAACACGACCCGCTCCTACCTGGTGGGCGAACACGACATACCGTTCCCCCCGCGCCAAACCGTGATCGACATCCTCGAGGACGTCCCGCGCGACGCCGAGGTTGTTGCAGGCTGCCGCCGTCTGGCCCAAAACGGTTTTACCCTTGCCGCCGACGGCCGGGCCATCCGCCAGGATGAGGTGGACCCGCTCCTCGAGCTGGTGTCGATGATCAAGGTCGATGTCTTCGGCCTATCGGCCGACGAGCTCCCGGAAGCGGTTAGGTACTGCTCCGCCTACGGAGTCAAATTGATCGCGAAAAGGGTCGAAGAGCAGGACCAGCTCGATGCGTGCCGCAAACTTGGCTTCGACCTGTTCCAGGGTTACCTGCTGTCCCGCCCCGATGTCGTAGAGGGCCAAGCGCTGTCCCCGAGCAGGCTCACGTGCCTGCGGATCCTGGAAAAGCTCTATGACCCGAAGACCTCAGCAGAAGATGTTGCAGACATCATAAAGACCGACGCCTCGATGAGCTACCGGTTCCTACGCATCGCCGGCGGCGGCGCAGCCCGGGGCCTTCACGGGCGCGTCAGTTCCGTGCGCGAGGCTGCCGTGCTCCTCGGCCAGCGCCGCCTCCGTGCCTGGGTCTCTCTCATGCTCTTGGCAGACTCGCACGAGGGCTCTGACGAACTGCTCAACATCGCCATGACAAGGGCCAGGATGGCGCAGCTGATGGCGGAGAAGATCGACCCGAGCCTTTCCGAACCGGCTTTCACCGCCGGCATGGTCTCCGCCTTCGACCTCCTCCTTGGCGTCCCCCTATCGGAGATCGTCGGCGGGCTCTCCTTGACAAACGAGCTCGAGGACGCGCTGCTCGGGGGCACCGGCACGCTCGGCGGCATCGTGGGTGATGTACAGGCCTGGGAAGTCGGCGGCGCCGAGCAGCTGCGTTCGGGGCTCGGTGACCTGAGTGTCGCCGAGGCCTACACCGAAGGGCTGGCCTGGGCGATCGAGGTCTGCGGGGCGCTCGAAACCGCTAGCTGAGCCCGCGCCGGCCCTCGGCGGTTCGGGGCTCGACAGCTCGGAGCTCGCGGGCGGCTCGGGGCGGCTCGGCGGGGCGGGGTGGCTGCCCGAGGGCGAGGGCGAGGGCCCAAAGGACCCGATGCGACCCCAGCGTTACCGATGTGATCTCGTGGGCCCCGCATCGGTCACCAAAGAGG
>DATKHZ010000145.1:0-5874 GCA_035509995.1 Acidimicrobiales bacterium
CCCACCGGGCACACCGGCGCCGCTGCGCGTCGGCCTGATCGGCTCCGGACGGATCGGAAGGATGCACGCGGGGCTTCTGGCCGCCGGGATCAACGGCGCCGTGCTTTCTGCGGTGGCGGACGCCGTGCCGGGCCTCGCCGAGGAGGTCGGTCGCACCTACAACGTTCCGGCGGTCGAAACCGACCGGTTGATCGCCGATCCCGCCATCGACGCCGTGGCTATCTGTGCTCCCACGAGCACCCACGTGGGCTACATCATCGAGGCCGCCGAGGCGGGCAAGTCGATCTTCTGTGAGAAGCCGGTATCGCTCGACCTGGCTGAGGTCGACCGAGCACTGGCGGTCGTATCACGCGCAGGTGCTCGTCTGATGGTGGGTTTCAACAGGCGCTTCGACCCGTCCCACTTGGCCGTCAAGGTGGCCGTCGCCAAGGGGTCGGTGGGTGCTCCCCACCTCGTGCGGATCACGAGCCGCGACCCTGAACCGCCACCGATGAGCTATGCCCGGGTATCGGGGGGCCTCTTTCTCGATATGACGGTTCACGACTTCGACATGGCGCGCTACGTGGTCGGCAGCGAGGTATTAGAGGTGACTGCCGCGGGCGCCGTACGGATCGAGCCCGAACTCGAGGAGATCGGCGACGTCGACACGGCTGTGACCATGCTCCGCCACGAGAACGACTGCCTGACGGTGATCGACAACAGCCGCCAGGCAACCTACGGGTACGACCAGCGGGTGGAGGTGCTCGGGGCCAAAGGCCTCGCCGGCTCCGACAACCCGCTCACGACTACGGCGTTCGCCTGGGACGCTGACGGGACGCGAGCGGCGAGGCTGCCGTACTTCTTCATCGAACGCTACCGGGAGTCGTACTTGCGACAATGGGAAGCCTTCATCGCCTCGGTGGCATCCGGGACACCGCCTCCAACCTCAGGGGCCGACGGTCGTGCTGCCCTCGTCCTCGGCCTGGCGGCCAAACGGTCGCTTTTGGAGCACCGTACAGTGCAAACGGCCGAGATCCAGCCGCAGGTGGAGACCGGACGGCCCGACGCATGACAGGCGAAGCTGAGCCGGAGCGGTCGGGCCCGCTGCTCCTGCACCGGCGGGCCGGGACATTGGCCAACGGCCCGTGGGCGATCGAGCTCAGCCAGTCCGAGGCTGGTTGGTCGTGGTCCTCTCTTCGTGTTCTGAGCCTCGGCCCGGGCGCTTCGCACACATTTACCACTGGCGACGAGGAGGTGCTCGTTATGCCTCTCAGCGGTTCTTGTACCTTGTCGTCGGCAGGCGTCGAGCACGTGCTGCGCGGCCGTGCCAGCGTTTTCGCCGGCCCCACGGATTTCGCCTACGTCCCGGGCGGTTCGACGGTCCTGGTAACAAGCGACAAAGGTGGGCGGTTCGCCGTCCCTGGGACCAAATCCGAGTTACCGCTGCCGCTGCGTTACCAGCCGGCCAACCAAGTCGCTGTCGAGTACCGCGGAGCCGCAAACTGCTCGCGGCGAGTCGTGAACTACTGCATGCCTGGCACTTTCCAGGCGGACCGGCTCCTGGTTTGCGAGGTGTTCACGCCCGGCGGCAATTGGTCGTCCTACCCGCCCCATAAACACGACCAGAGCGGCCCGGACGAGACACAGCTGGAGGAGATCTATTACTTCGAGGTCGCAGCAGGCCCAAGGGGGGAGCCCGGCCTCGCCTACCAGCGCCTCTACGGCACGCCGGCTCGCCCGATCGAGCTCCTCGCCGAGGTAGGCACGGGCGACGTCGTGCTTATCCCCCACGGTTACCATGGGCCATCGATGGCCGCTCCCGGCTACGACCTCTATTACCTGAACGTCATGGCGGGGCCAGGACAACGGGCATGGCGGGCGACAGATGACCCCGCTCACGCGTGGATCCGGGACACGTGGGCCGGCCAGGTCGTCGACCCACGGCTCGGGTCGACAGTGGCGCCCCGACGGACAGCGAGTAGCGCATGAGCACAACTCGCCTGACCGTGGGGCAAGCGGTGGTCCGCTTCCTACCCCAGCAGTTCACTGAGCGCGACGGGCGTGAACATCGGCTAATAGAGGGATGTTTTGGCATTTTCGGCCATGGCAATATCGCCGGGCTGGGCCAGGCTCTTTTGGAATCAGAGCTGCAAAACCCAGGGGCACTCCTGTACCGCCAGGCTCGCAACGAGCAGGGGATGGTCCATGCCGCCGCCGCCTTCGCTCGCATGAGCGACCGCCTGTCGACCTTGGCGTGCACGTCATCCATCGGGCCGGGGGCCACCAACATGGTCACCGGGGCAGCGCTAGCAACGATCAACCGGCTCCCGGTCCTGCTGCTCCCTGGCGATATTTTCGCCACCCGGGTGGCAGACCCCGTACTTCAACAGCTCGAGGCCCCGGGCCATAGAGACGTCTCGGTAAACGACGCTTTCCGCCCGGTGTCCCGTTTCTTCGACCGTATAACCCGGCCGGAACAGCTGCCCGATGCTCTTCTGGGCGGCATGCGCGTTTTGAGCGACCAGGCCGAAACCGGTGCCGTCACCATCTGCCTCCCCCAGGATGTCCAGGCCGAAGCCTTCGACTGGCCCGACGAGCTTTTCCGGCGCCGGGTATGGCACGTGGACCGGCCGGTGCCCGATCGCTCGGCCCTGGAGCGGGCGGCGGCCATAATTCGCAGCGCCCGGCGGCCGCTGATCGTTGCTGGGGGAGGCGTGATTTACTCAGAGGCGACCGAAGCCCTGCGCGCCTTGGCGGAGGCCACGGGAATACCGGTAGCCGAGACTCAAGCAGGAAAGGGCTCGCTTCGCTTTGACCACGCCCAAGCCGTGGGGGCACTTGGCGCAACGGGGACGACCGCGGCCAACGCTCTGGCCCGCTCGGCTGATGTGGTGGTGGGGGTCGGGACTCGCTGGAGCGACTTTACGACGTCGTCCAGGACTGCGTTTGCCCATCCCGACGTTCGGTTTGTGAGCTGCAATATCACCCGGTTCGACGCCGTGAAACAAGCCGGCGAGCCTGTTGTGGGAGACGCTCGTGTGGTACTCGAACAACTCGTGGAGGCCCTGGCCGGATGGTCGGTGGAGCCCTCCTACCGGGAGGAGTCCCGCAGGCTGGCGCAAGAATGGGATGCCAGGGTGGAGCGGGCTTACAAATTGGGCCACCGGCCGCTCCCGGCGCAGTCCGAGGTAATCGGAGTGGTCAACGGGCTCAGTGGCCCCCGCGACGTCGTGGTATGCGCGGCGGGCGCGATGCCCGGAGATCTGCACAAGCTGTGGCGAACACGCGACGCCAAGGGTTACCACGTCGAATACGGCTACTCCTGCATGGGTTACGAGATCGCCGGCGGCCTGGGGGCCAAGCTGGCCTGCCCGGACCGAGAGATCTACGTCCTCGTCGGGGACGGCTCCTACTTGATGATGGCCCAGGAACTGGTCACCGCCGTCCAGGAGAACATCAAGCTCACGGTGGTCTTGGTCAACAACCACGGCTTCGCCTCTATCGGGGCGCTCTCTGAGGCAGTCGGCACACCACGCTTTGGGACCTGGTACCGCGAGCGCAACCACAACACAGGCCGCCTCGACGGAGACGTGCTCCCTCTCGACTTCGTCGCCAATGCGCAGAGCCTCGGGGTGAAGGCGTGGCGCGCCGATACCATCGACGCATTGGCCGAAGCGCTGATAGCGGCGAAGTCCGTCCCCGGGCCTGTCCTCGTAGAAATCGAGACGGACCCATTGGTGCCCGCCCCCGATAGCGGGTCGTGGTGGGACGTACCCGTCGCCGAGGTGTCCCATCTGGACGCTACGCTCCGAGCGCGCAAGTCCTACGAAGCGGAGAAAGTGCATCAGCGGCGCTACCTTTAGGCTGCAATACCTTGCCATTTCCTGGGCCAAGGCCAGCGGCTGGACCGGTCCGCGGCCGACCGGCCTAGAGCCTCAGGTGGACGCTCGCCTGGCGGAGGTGGATCTCCGGCTGTGGAAGAGCGACGCTGTCGACATTTTCGGGCGCGCCCGACGCGGCGTAGAGGAAGCCCTGGGCGCGATCGCAACCGAGGTCAATAAGAACTTCGCGTTGGCTCGCTTGCTCTACCCCTTCAGCGACCACGGTGAGGTCGAGCGCATGCGCAACCACGATGATGGCGGAAACAACGGCTCGGTCTCTCTGGTCGATAACGAGCCCATCGATGAACGACTTGTCGATCTTGACAAAGTCGAGCGGGAACTGTCGTAGGTATGCGAGCGAGGAGTAGCCCATGCCGAAGTCGTCGAGGCCTATCTTGACGCCGAGAGCTCGCAGGGAGCGGAGCCCGGTCATCGCCGAATTGGACGCCTCCATGAGGACCTGTTCAGTCACTTCGACCTGGAGGTCACTTGGAGGCACGCCATTGGCCTTCAGGTGGTCGACGATCGCCTGGCGGAAATCGACGTCAGCCAAGTGCCGGGCGGTCACGTTGACGGCCACACCGCCAAACCTGGGCCCGAGACGATCACGCCACGCCCCGGCTTGCTTTACGGCGTCGGCAAGCACCACCTCGTCTATCGGGATCAACAACCCCGTCTCCTCGGCGACCCCAAGGAACGAACCCGGCAGCCGCAGGCCGTTGTCAGCCTCACGGATGCGTACGAGGGCTTCGGCGCCGACGGGATAGCCGCTCCTAATGTCCACGATCGGCTGGTACTCGACCACGATGCGGTCTTCGTCAAGGGCGCGCCTCAGCATGCGTTCTGTGACCATGCGGTCGACGGCCGTGGTCCGAAGTTCCTCGTCGAACACGGCCACCCGGTCCCGGCCCTTGTCCTTTGCCCGGTACAGGGCCATGTCAGCCTCGGAGAGCAGTTCCACGCCGCTGCGCCGGCTGTCGGCGGTGCAGGCCACGCCGATGCTCATGGTGCAGCTGAACTCGTCACCATCGAGATTGAAGGGCTTGCGGCCATCTTCGATTATCCGGTTAGCCAATGTGATTGCAGCGGCCTCGTCGGTTACCCCTTCGGCCACGAGCACGAACTCGTCGCCGCCCAGGCGGGCCAGCGTGTCAGCGGGTCGGAGGTGGTGCGTCAGGCGCTCGGCTATCTTGAGCAGCACATCGTCGCCAATGCGGTGCCCGAGCGAATCGTTGATGACCTTGAAGTGGTCGAGGTCCAGGTAAAGCACCGCAAGCATCCCTTGGCTACGGCCGAGCCGCCGGAGCCCCTGGTGGAGCCGGTCCATCAGCACCGTCCGGTTCGCCACTCCGGTCAAGGGGTCCGTGGTCGCCCGCAGTTCGAGGGCTGCAGTCCGCGTTTGGCGCTCAGTGATGTCACGCACCGTGTTCACCACGACATCAGAGTCACCCATTGAGGCGCGCCGTGATGTCGCCTCGACCCAGCGGTGGGAGCTGTCTTTGCAGCGGAAGCGGTAGGTCGCGGTCACGGGCTTTCGCAAAGCTCGCGCCGAGCGGCCGGCGCGAAGCGTCGAGACGTCGTCGGGGTGCACCAGATCGTCCTCCGACATACCTACGAGCTCGTCTGGCGTCCAGCCGAACATGGTCTCAGACGCCGCCGAACAGTACAGGTACCGGCCGGCCATGTCCACCACTGTGTTCAGGTCACCTGATGCGGCCACAAGCCCTGGGTAGTCAAGACCCGTCGCCCTGCCTTTGCCATCCCCGTTGCCTTTTAGATGGCTCACCTCGCACCGTCACCTTCGGCGAAAGTCTCGCCAAGATCCGGCGGCGCACAGTCTGGACCGCAGCTAGCCCTAATGCCCTAACTACTCACCTGGCACTTTATCACAAAAACACGCAGAGCATTGGTGCACCTACATTTTGGAGCTGCACGCTGCGGAAACGAGCTCACGAGCCTCGTCGGACGGAGTACGCTGTTATTACCTCGGTCTGGTCCCTGCAGGGGACGTTTT
>DATKHZ010000146.1:0-2798 GCA_035509995.1 Acidimicrobiales bacterium
GCATGACAGCACCCGCACCTTCGGTAGATGCTTGCTCTCGTCAGGTTTACGAAAATCGGCACCGGCAAGATCCTTGGCCTGCTCATACGTCCCATCGATCAAGCGAACCAAGTGCTCGGGGGTCACATCCAGATACCCACATCCGTGATTTGCCCTCTCGACCCAGTGAAGTCGAACGACCTTTCTATGCCCCGTCTTGCCCGCCCACAGAACTCGCCGGAGGGCCGGTGACCGATCATCATCGAAGCAGTAGACATAATCACCAGCCTTCACATCCTCGATCGGGACGCCGTTCGGATGCGTCAAGAAATCTCGGGCGGCGAGGACCTTAGACCCCTTCGCCACGCAACTGCGATAAGTCTGCACGGTGTGGAGCAGGTACGAGGGGTAGAGCCGGCCCGCGATCTGGTAGCGGAGGAAGCCGCCCAGGACGTCCCGGCTCTTCTTCAGCTTCCGCATGGCCAGCAGGTGGTCGACGCCCTCGACCTCGACCTGGCGCAGCGACTCCTCGTCCGTGCTGTCCTCGCCTCCCTCCGTCTGCTTCAAGAACTTGACGTGGAGGTCGGCCGCCAGCACGGAGCGGAGCTGCGGCATGCTGCCGTATGCCAACTTCGCGCCGTAGCGCCGGTGCCAGGCCGCGTACAGCTCGGTACGCTTGAGCCGCCGCTCGGCCTGGGCGATCTTTTGGTCTATCCACCCGACCTTCTCGCGGCAGTACTCGACGTCGATGCAGATCCCGTTCGCCTCTACCGCAGCGAGGGTGACCGCTCCGTCCAGCAGGAGGCGGTAGGCGTCGGACAGGCCAAGGCTACGCGGCATCGGCCACGTCCCTCTTAGGAGGGCGGCCTCGGTTGCGCCCGTCGTACGAGCCTCCCGAGCGGATCGTCGGACCGACCGGGGAGGTGCACGCGACGAACAGGGTCTCGAAGGCGTCGTCCAACTCCCTAAACCACGGGGCGGACGTTCGCCTGTCGTTGGACAGGATACCCTGCACGGCCCACACCAGGGCCACCAACCTAGCGACCGGCGCGGTTCCGGGCCGCATAGCCAGCGCCTCCCTGAGCGGCCCGGCCGTGCGGGCCTTGCCTATGTGCAGGGCGGCGTGCTCAGCCGCGAGCACTAGGCGGGCGGCGGCTACCGCCTCATCGCCGGTCAACTCTCTGCCTCCGCCCTAGCCGGTTGGGGACCGGGTTCCTGGTTCTGGTACTTTCCCGAGTAGGGCCGGTCGGTCGGCTCGTCGAGCCACTCGAACTTAACCTGACACAGCGGGTCGCCGCGCCTGTACACAACGGGTTCGTCTCCCAGGTTCACCAGTTCGACGGTGAGCCATCCCCTCCAGCCGGGGTCCAGGTGGGTGTTGAACGCCGAGACGAAGACCCGGGCGTAGCTGGACTTGTCCAGCACCGATCCACATACGTTCGTCGGAAAGTTGAACCGCTCGATCGTCGAGGCGAGGGCCGTGAACTTCACCTTCGCGAACTCCGCCGCGAGGCGGGCAGCGTCGGACCAGTTCAGGCAGTAGTTGTCTCTCATGAAGTCGGCGACCATCCCGAGCGGTATACAGCCCAACTCCAGATCCTGGTCGATCCGGCAGTCGTAGGTACATGCCGAAAGGCCGTAGCTCTTGCCGTTGACGACGGCCCGCTCGACGAACGGGAGGATCAGTTGGGGAGCGTCACCAAAGGCTGTGCACAATCTGCGAATTGACTGGGCAGACAGAACGGTCATTTCACACCTATTGCCTCTCGCTGCCTCAACGCCAAACGCATCTCCACCAGCGAGTCCAGCCCGCAGTAGATCAGGCACTCGTCCTCGCCGTAGCGCTCGATGAACTCGAATATGCGGTTCTCGGCGGCCGGGTCTCGGTCGTCGGTGGACTTCAGGTACGGAGATATCAGATCGTCGTAGCCCCTTATACCGAAGTGCAGGAACGCCTGGTGCTTCAGCCCGCATATCCCCGGGCGCTGGTCGAGGACGTGCGCAGCGAGTAGGCCGTCCCACGCCCACTCAATCTCCCGCACCCCGAAGTGCGCGCGGGACCAACTGTCTTCAAATTTCAAATTATGTGAGATTTTACCGATCTCTGGGTCCTCCAGCACCGCGCGCCACAGCGCGGCCACCCGCTCAGACCCCCGGAACATGAATGAGTAGGCCCGGTTGGGCGACTGGGCGAACGACGCGCAGACCGGTCGGTGCAGGATCGCGCGCAGGCCGGTCGTCTCGTAGTCGAATGAAAACAGTCCCTTCCTGCGCAGCACCCGCTCCAGGGCAGCGCAAACCTCGTCCTCTGTGCGTAGGATCGTCACCAGGGCACGCAGGTCCTCGGGCTCGGGGACGGGACAAGAGAGCTGCGCCACGGCGCGCTCCAGATCCTGCTCCCAGACGGTCCGGATCTCCCGGCGGCGTTCCTCACGCATGATATAGCTCGGGTGAAAAGTGGGGCAGACCCAGCACCCCCACTCGGGGACGGGTATCACGTTGCCGCGCCACTTCCCGATCTGCTCCTCGGCCCCGGGGTAGATCGAGCCGAGGACGCTGGAGACCGCGGAGCCCCCGAGCAGGATCACGACGCGAGGCTTCGTCCGGTCGATAGCGGGCTGAACTATCTTGTTACGGCAGCACGCCATCTCGTGGGGGGTCGGTACCCTATTGCCGGGCAGACGGCAGTTGACGGAGTTCACGCTGACGCAGTCGCGCACCAGGTCTACCTTCAGGTCGGACAGGGCCTCCTGGAGCACCTTGCCGGCCTTCCCCTGCCAGGGCTTGCCCAGTCGGTCCTCCTCAGCTCCGGGTCCCTC
>DATKHZ010000147.1:0-15213 GCA_035509995.1 Acidimicrobiales bacterium
GGTCCCGGATGGCGGCCAAGTCAGACGTAGCGTACGTATATCCTCCATCAGACTTCTGGACAATTAGCGGGAGAGGCTCGCCTTCGCGGTTGATGTGCCCGGGCGGGAAGACGCAGCAAGCCCCCTCGCTCTCCACCAGGAGCCCCAGTTTGGCGAGGTCATCCACGACCGCTGGCAACAGCGGGTTGTAATAGCTCTCCCCTACCACGTCCTGTCGTGTGAGCTTGGTTCCCAGGCGACGGAAGATCCCGTCGAAATAGTCGAGGCTCTGGCCCACCAGCAACTGCCACAGCCGGAGGGTCTCGGGGTCGCCCGATTGCAGCAGGACCACCCTCGCGCTCGCCCTTTCGGCAAAGGAGTGGTCGTTGTCATAAGCCGCTCGCGCCTGCTGGTAAAAGAGCTCCAAGTCCCCGAGCGCGAGCTCGTGCACCGCCTCGTCTTCGCCGATGTCCACGAGGTGCTCGATCAGCATCCCGAACGGGGTACCCCAATCCCCAACGTGGTTTTCCCGTATGACACTGTGCCCCACAAGTTCGAGCAGCCTGACAAGGCAATCGCCGATAATCGTCGAGCGCAGGTGGCCGACATGCATCGGTTTTGCGAGGTTCGGGCCCGCGTAGTCGACAACCGCTTTCTTCGGATGGCTTGCGAGCTGCGCGCCGAATGTCGCCGGGTCCAACGACATATTCCGAAGTTCTCTCGCCAGGAACTCGCCCGATAACGTCAAATTGATGAAGCCGGGCCCAGCCACCTCGGCGTTCTCGCAAAGATCTCCCAAGCCCAACGCCTGGGCCCTCGCCAACACTTCCTCGGCAACCTCGCGGGGAGGCCGGCCGAGAGCGCGGGCGAGGGCGAGTACGCCGTCCACTTGTAGGTCGGCGTGCTGCGAGGCGCGAACCGCTGTGGCTGTCCCGGGCTGAAGCTCTCCCAAAACTGGGGCGAAAAAGGCGTCGACGATGGCTAGCAGGCCTGGCACCCATCCATCGTCGCGTCCCACCACGTGTATGGGCCAACCGATAACGAGCCCCAGGTGTACGAGCCAGCCCTAACGGGGCCCAGGTGTACGGGCCGACCGTAACGGGGCCCAGGTGTACGGGCCAACCGTAACGGGCCGAGGGGGGTTTCCTGGCGTGGTTCGACCCTTCTTGGCGTGTCACAAGCAACAGATGTCCACGCGCGCACCCCGAGAAGGCCCGAACCACGCCAAGAAAGGCCTCCCACAATGCCAACGAATGGTATGAAATGCCATGAGACCACTTGGAGCCCACGCGAGCGGGCCTGCAGGCCGAGGTGGCCGTCCTGCTGAGCGCTCGCGCTAGCGTTGCCCGGGTCGCCATGGCACCCGACGAGCGCAGCGCCTCACCAGCCTCACTGTGTTTCGCCGATGTCGACCTCGACCGGGAGGCAACCCCGGTCCTGAGAGGGGTCACCTGGCAAGTCAGCGCCGGCGAACGCTGGGCCGTGATAGGCCCGAACGGCAGCGGCAAGACCACGCTCATGCAGCTGGCGTCCGGCTACCTGCACCCGACGCGGGGGACTGTAGAAGTGCTCGGCCAACAATTGGGCCGTACCGACGTACGCGCCTTGCGCAAACGCGTCAGTACCGTTTCGGCCAGCGTCGCCCGGGTCATCGTGCCATGGTTGAAGGCCAAGGAAGTCGTGGTCTCCGCCCGCCACGGCGCTCTGGAGCCCTGGTGGCACACCTACAGCGCAACCGAGTGGGAGCGCGCCGAAGAACTGCTCGTGTCTGCGGGCTTCGGCCACATTGCCGAGCGCCCTTTTGGCGTGCTCTCGGAGGGCGAACGCCAACAGGTGTTGCTCGCACGGGCCCTGATGACCGACCCGGAGCTCCTGCTGCTCGACGAGCCATGTGCCGGCCTCGACATGGGTGGCCGGGAACGGTTGCTAGCGCGCCTTGGCCTATTGGCCGCGGGACCTGCATCAGCACCAATCGTCATGGTCACTCACCATGTCGAGGAGATTCCTGAGGGGTTCACCCACGTTTTGCTGCTACACGGCGGCAGCGTCCTGAGTTCCGGGCCGATTGGTTGGTCACTGTCGGCACGGGCGCTCAGCGAATGTTTTGGGTTGCCGCTGGAGCTCCGACATGACGCTGGCCGGTGGACCAGCCGGTCCGCTCGCAGCGGTTGAGGACATTGCGCCGCAGCAGTTGAGGACTTTGCGCCGCCGGCATTGAGGACGTTGCGCCGCCTCCACGAACGACCGGGCTTACTCGCCCGCGCGGGCGCCGCTCTCACCAGCCGCTGCACAGAGCGCACATGTGCCACTTACGGCAAAATGGCCCACATCGGAACGGAAACCGTAACGCGTCTCGAGCTCCTGGGCGAGCGGTTCGAACAGGCCAGGAGCGACCTCGATCACGCCACCGCACCTGCGGCAGATGAGGTGCTGGTGCGACCGCCAGCCAGCCAAGTGCCACTGGGACGGCCCGTGGCCCAGGTGCACGTGATAGGCGAGGTCCAGTTCTTCGAGGCGTTCGAGGGTCCTGTAGACCGTGCTCTCGCTTATGTCCGGGTACTCTCCCGCAACGACCGCGACGATCTCTTCCGCGCTCAGGTGGCCTTCGGCGTCGACCAAAGCCGCGACGACACAACGCAAGGCGACGGTTGCGCGCCCTCCGGCCTCTCGGACCGCCCGGACAGCCGCGTCGACAGCCGTCTCGCCAGGCAGTACAGGCTGCGGGCCACGCCCTCTCACCGAAGTCATCGGCTAGTGGGTACCAGCCCGCAACGGCGGCTAGAGCTCAGCCGACGGGCAGGAAGGTTTCGAGCCGCTCGTTGATGTCCGAAACCGAATACAGGTTGCGGCGCAGCGTCTCCGTGAGCCAACGCTCGACCTCTTCTCGAGCCGGACCTTCATCCAGGACGCCCCACAGGTCCAGCAGGTGGTCCTGCACGTCCGAGGCCGGCACTGCGATCTGGTCGGAAAGCTGCGCTAGCCAGGCCTCCGCCACCTCCACGGCGCTGGTAACCAGCTCCGCATCAACGGCGTCGTCATTGATCGCGCTGTCAGCTGCGTCAACACCTACCGGCCCAACCACGCTTTCCCCGGTCTCAGTCATGTACCAATCATATGACACCCGAGGGCCAAAGCGAGTGCAGCATCTGTGCGTCTAAGTGCCCTTTTACCCCAAAAGACACCTACCGCCACTGTCAGCACCCGGCGGTCCCCCAAAACGCCGCACCGGTTCGCCCATTTCCGGCTCCCCCGCTCCTCTTGACCCTTCTGCTAGCGAGGCAGAGGCTGTCAGCGGGGCCACAAGGACGAGCCTGCGAAGGGACGACGGCGGCCCCGCCTCCCTCGCTCCGGGCCTCCTCGCTCCGGGCCTCCTCGCTCCGGGCCTCCCGCTCCAGGGCTCCCCAGGCCCGGCCTCCTCGATCCGCGCGTCCCGCTCCAGGGCTCCTCAGGCCCGGCCTCCTCGACCCGGGCCTACTCCTTCGGCCGCCCCGCTTGGCCAACCCGGGGCGGCGGGCGTTCTGGCTCCGGCCACACCGGCCGCGGCGGCGGGCCTTCTGGCTCGGGTCACACCCGCGGTAGACCTTCACGGCGCGGAGGGGGGACCTTGGGTGGGGCTCGGAGGACATCGCATTCCGATCACTCCGCGCCGTCATTTCCACGCTCAGAACCGAGCGGCGGCCCACAGGCGTTCAGTCCCAACCACGCAATCGCTTCGGGTGCCCACTTTGTGCGCGGCCAAATATCAGCACCAGCACACCTGTGATCACAAAGGTGGTTAGCGAAACGGCTGACACCGCTGGTCAGCGCACCAAAATGCGCTCGGGCTTGACTTAGAACCAAAAAGTACCCTAACGTTAGGCGTTCAATAACAACGCTTTCAGTTTGGCGTCCAGTACCAATGTTCTCCAACGTGGTCGGGAGAGCTGAGTACCGGAGGCCAAGTTCCCTGAAAGGAATCGTCCCGTCCGGGTTATTTGCTCGCGGGGCCACGTGCCTATTTTCCTGCTTGTAGCTGGTATCTCCCACCGAATCCCGAGCGGCGGGCAGACGGCACGCGACCAAGGAGACTGAGTGGTCCGACGTCACCAACCTATGCATTTACGCGCGGAACCCGCTCGTTCCGGCGCACGGCCGAAAGGCATCGGCCCGCTTGCTCCCGAGCCAGCTAAAAGAGCCCCTCAGGGGGCATCGGTGGGCAAAACCGAGGCCACGGGGCTCCATTTTCGCCAAGCGCGCCAAGCTCGCCAAGCAACGTACGTCCGTCGGCGCCCACGCCACTTCCGCCCGGTAGGCACCTTGCGGACCTCCTCGACCGTCTTGGCCACACTCTCCGTGCCGCTGGCCGCGCTCACCATGCTCGGCCTCCCGGCCGCCGCTGCGGCACCCGGGCCGATGCACGCCGCGACACCTATGGCGGGCCCCGGCCCAGTCCGAGGCACCCCGCGGGCCCAGCCGGCCCGCAGCCCAGCGGCGGCCGCCGCCCTCACGGCTTTCAGTCGCGCCGACCACCCTGGTCGGGCTGCGAGCCAACAGTTTGACGGTTCTGACTACCCTTTCGGCGGTAACCATTACCTTTTTCGCGGTAACCATTACCTTTTTGGCGGTGGTACCTACCCTTTTGAGGGGTCTTACCATCCCCGGTTGCCCACCAAAACGCTGGGCCCGGCCATGGTCAAGCTGGCAGCACCGGGTTCGATCGCTGCTTTTGGGGACGCCACCTTCCTAAGGGCGCCTGGCGGCCATGTACGAGACATCGTGGGCATAACGGCGGCACGGTACGGTCGAGGGTACTGGGCCGTTGGTCCCGGAGGCGGCGTGTTTTCTTATGGGGACGCACATTTTCTCGGTTCCCTTGCAACTGACCACCGCTCGAGGAAAATAGCCGGGATAGCCGCTACGCCGTCAGGCGACGGCTACTGGTTGGCTTCCAAGGACGGCGACGTATTCAGCTTTGGCGACGCCAGGTTTTACGGGTCGCTTGGTATGGCTGACTTGAAGGCGACTGTGGTCGGGATAGCGTCTCTCCCCGATGGCCGAGGATATTGGTTGGCAACCGCTGATGGTGGAGTTTATAGTTTCGGCGACGCCCGCTATTGCGGGTCCCTTGGCAATACCGTCGTCAAACAGCCAGTAATTGGCATTGCTGCTTCACCAAGCGGTCGCGGCTATTGGTTAGCGACGGCCAACGGAGGCGTGTTCAGCTTCGGGGACGCGAAGGGCCATGGGTCGCTTTTGCATCACCACCTGACAGTGACCGCGATCGCGGCTTCGCCAGGGCCGGCACAGGGTTACTGGCTACTCGCTTCCGGCGGGAGCGTGCACGGCTACGGGGCAGCCAAAAACCTCGGCTCGGCCTCGACCGCGCCCGGGGTAAAGGCCAGCGCCCTCGCAGCAGCACCAAACGGCGCGGGTTATGTGGTCGTGACGATGGGGCCGGCTGTCCCGAGCCGCCATCGCAATTTCTTGGGCAATTTCCTGGTGACTTGCTACGATCTCAGTGGTCTTACCAAGAGCGGGGCATTGGCAGGCCCTCAAAGCGCGGCTGTCGACCCGGGAGTCATCCCCCTCGGCACGCAGATTTATGTCCAGGGTATTGGGGATCGGACCGCGGACGACACCGGCGGAGCGATCGTCGGCGACCACGTCGACATATGGGAACCCACTTTCGGGCAATGTGCGGCGTGGGGCGCGCAGCAACGAGCTGTCTACAGCGTCAGTGGGTGAACCCAAAAGGCCGCAGCCCTGGCTCAAGTGGCTCCTGCTGAGAGCCAGTCGACGCCGGGCCTCGCCCGGGCGCGCTAGGGCCCGCAGGAAGCGCTAGGGCCCGCAGGACGCGCTAGGGTCCGCAGGAGTGGACGGGTACCAAGCATTGCTCCTGGTGTCGTTCGGCGGCCCGGAACGGGCGGCGGACGTGAAGCCGTTCTTGAGGCGCGTGACGGCGGGGCGCGGCGTCCCGGAGAGCCGGCTCGACAAAGTCGCCGAGCACTACTACGCAGCAGGCGGGGTGAGCCCCTTGCCGGCACAGTGCCGGGCCTTGGTCAGCGCACTCCGAACCGAATTTGCCGGTACTTCGCTCGAGATTTACTGGGGGAACCGTAACTGGCACCCCTTGTTGGAAGACACGCTCGCCCAGATGCGCGACGACGGCATCGAACGTGCCCTGGCATTTGTGACTTCTGCTTACGGGGGCTACAGCAGCTGCCGGCAGTACCTCGACGACATCGCGGCCGCTCAGGCAAAAGTCGGGCCACGGGCACCCCGGGTCGAAAAGCTGCGCCTCTATTACAACCACCCCGGCTGGGTAGGGCCCTGGGCGTCCCACCTCACCATGGCACTCGAGGTTTGTAATGTGAGGGCGGCTCTTCCAGGGGCGGGAAACGACAGCGGCGGTGACCCCGAGGCCCGATCGGTCGGCACTGGAGCGGTCGAGGTGCTGTTCAGTGCACACAGCATCCCTGTGGCGCTGGCACAGAACAGTCCCTACGTGAGCCATGTCACCGAGGCTGCTCGGCTCGCGGCGGAGGGCGCCCGCGTCAAGTCGTGGAAGCTCGTGTGGCAGAGTCGCTCTGGGAGCCCGAGCTCACCTTGGCTCGGTCCCGACGTATGCGACGCGATCCGGGCTTCATCGGCTGGCGCAATCGTCGTGGTCCCGATCGGCTTCGCCTGCGACAACATGGAGGTCGTTTACGACCTCGACATCGAGGCTGCAGCTGCAGCTAGGGAAAAGGGCGCTCATTTCGTGCGCGCAGCGACGGTGAGCACGACCCCCGCTTTCGTCAGCATGGTGCGCGAGCTGATCAACGAACGCGTGGCACCCTTTGGGCCACGGCGCTCCGAAGGCACGTTCGGGCCGTGGCCGGACAACTGCCCGGACGGCCATTGCCCCGCCAGCGCTGCTACGCGAAGTAGGATGCCCTCCGGCTGACCCGCTGGGGAAGGGCCCGATGGCCCCGGCCTCCAAACCCGTTTTTTTTGGCGCGCTAGCGCGCAGGTCCAGCAAAGGAGCCCTATGTCCACGTCTCAGCTTTCCGAGACTCCTAACAAGGCCGATTACCGCGTCGCCGACATTTCTGTGGCCGACTTCGGCCGGCGAGAAATCAACCTGGCCGAAGTGGAAATGCCCGGGCTCATGGCCCTCAGGCAGGAATACGCGGGCCAACGCCCTCTCGCCGGGGCCCGTATCAGTGGTTCGCTGCACATGACGGTGCAGACCGCCGTGCTGATCGAGACGCTGCGCGACCTCGGCGCCGAGGTGCGCTGGGCAAGCTGCAATATTTTCTCGACCCAGGACCACGCCGCGGCCGCGATCGCCCACAGCGGCGTGCCTGTCTTCGCCTGGAAAGGTGAGACTCTCGAGGAGTATTGGTGGGCTACCGAACAGGCTCTGTCCTGGCCTGCGCACGACGGCCCCAACATGATCGTCGATGACGGTGGGGATGCCACCTTGCTGGTGCACTTGGGCGTGCAGGCAGAGCGGGAAGGCAAGGTACCCGACCTCGGCCCAGACGACAGCGAGGAACACGGGATCATCGCTGCAACTCTCCAAAAGACGCTGCGCTCCCGGCCGGGGATGTGGACGAAAATGGCGGCCGGCATCAGAGGAGTTAGCGAAGAGACCACCACCGGCGTCAACCGCTTACGCCAGCGCGCCGCGAACGGGGCTTTGCTCTTCCCTGCCATGAACGTCAACGACTCGGTCACAAAGAGCAAGTTCGACAACCTCTATGGCGTGCGCCATTCGCTGATCGACGGGATATTCCGCGCCACGGACGTCATGGTGGCTGGCAAGGTGGCCGTGGTATGCGGCTACGGCGACGTCGGGAAGGGTTGCGTCCAGTCGTTACGAGGCCAAGGAGCGCGCGTCGTGGTGACCGAGGTTGACCCCATCTGCGCGCTCCAAGCCGCGATGGAGGGCTACCAGGTCGTGACCTTGGAAGACGTGGTGGCTACGGGCGATATCTTCGTCACGGCCACCGGCAACAAGGACGTGATAACGGCCCATGAGCTCGCGCAGATGAAACACAACGCGATCGTTTGCAATATCGGTCATTTCAACAACGAAATAGACATGACGGGCCTGGCTCGCTACCCTGGCATTTCGCGCCATGAGGTGAAACCCCAGGTGGACGTGTGGGAGTTCCCAGACGGCCATGCGGTGATCGTGCTCGCCGAGGGGCGACTGGTAAACCTGGGATGTGCCACCGGCCACCCGAGCTTTGTCATGTCCTCCAGCTTCACCAACCAAGTGCTCGCCCAAATAGAACTGTTCAACCACGCGGAGCGCTACCCGATTGGTGTCCACGTGCTGCCGCGTCACCTCGACGAAAAAGTAGCCCGGTTGCACCTCGGGAAACTGGGGGCGAAGTTGACCCACCTATCGGAAAACCAGGCCGCCTATATAGGAGTGCCCGTAGAAGGCCCCTACAAGCCGGCCGACTACCGCTACTAGCTAAGCTAGCTAACCGACGCCCTAGCAACGGACGAAGCGGCTGACCACTTCGATGTGAGGCGTGCCGGGGAACAGGTCGACGAGCGCTGCCCATTCCAAACGGAACCCTCTAGCCCTGAGCAGGGACGCGTCCCGTCCGAGGGAGGCCGGGTCGCAGGAGACCAGCGCTAGATGGCTCGGTCTGCTCGCGACCAGAGCGGCCACCCCGGCAGCGCCGAGGCCGGCCCGCGGGGGGTCCGCGACCACGACTGCCGCCTTCGAAGCCCGCCATCGGGCGACGTCGGTACGACGGACCGAGGCAGCCGGAAGGTTGACCCTGGCATCTGCCGCGGCGGGCGCCGAGCACTCCAGGAGCGTCACGGGACGGCTCGCGGCAACGGTCGCAGCGAGGAGGCCGACGCCTCCATAGGCATCGACCAGTGGCCCCTCCGGCGATCCCGCGATTGCCGAGCCGACGAGCCTCACCAGGACCTCTGCTCCTTCGGGGCTCGCCTGGAAGAACGACTCGGCCGACAGCCGCAGGCGCTTGCCGGCCACCTCCTCGAATATCCAGGCGCGGCGGCCAGCTGCGAGCTCATCCTCACCGATCACGCGGACTGAGCCTGGCAAAGAGGCGCCGGCGGAGCTCGGGCCGAGAATGGCAAGGCGTTCACCGGTGCGAGCCCCGCAGCGCAGCGTGACGTTCGTCGCCTCGCCGAAATCACCGACCGATAACAACTCTGCCAGCAAGGGGTGCGCCACCAGGCAACTGTCGACCGGCACGACCTCGTGGCTACGGTGCCGGCGAAAGCCCGGCCGAGCGCCGTCGGACGTCAGGCGCAGAGTGGTGCGGTAGCCGGCCAGGCCAGCAGGCTGCGCAGGGAGGACCATGGCCCCTTCGACGCCGCCGGTACGCTCGAGGGCCTCCGAGACCACCCGTGCCTTGTACCGGCGCTGGGCCTCGAGGGAAACATGCTGCCAGCCACAACCCCCGCAGCCCCGTGCGACATGTGGGCACGGTGGGGCCACCCGGTCAGGCGAGGGGTCGAGTACCGCGCAGACGCGGGCGCGGGCGTAGCTGGTGCGCTCCTCGGTCAGCACGACGTCGACTGTTTCCCCTGGCAAGGCTCCGTCGACCAGCACCACCCGGCCCGTGGGCTCGCGCCCCACTGCCGCCCCGCCTGCGGCCATGGCCGTCGGGACGAGCCTCAGCAGGTCCCCGTCAGTGGGCCGCGACACCATCGCAGACTACGCCCCAAGCCGCATGGCACTGGTACTATCCGCTCCGGAACTCCTGAACAAAGACAGGGCGGTGGGCAATGGCTAACGACAAAGAGGAGACTGGGACCTCGGCAACCGAGGCCCAGATAGCGGTCCATTGGCGGGAGGAGGAGTATTTCTACCCGCCCGCACGGTTTATCGGCCAAGCCAACGGTTCTGACACGGCGATATTCGACCGGTTCGCCGAGGAGCATTTTCCCGAGTGCTTCCGGGAATATGCCGCACTGCTCGACTGGGACCAGTACTGGCACACGACATTGGACACAAGCGACCCACCGTTTTGGAAGTGGTTCGTGGGAGGTCGTTTAAACGCCTCCTACAACTGTATTGACCGCCATTTGGCGACAAAGGCCAACAAAGCTGCTTTCATCTGGGTCCCGGAGCCCGAGGCCGAGGAAACCCGGACGATCACGTACCTCGAGATGTACCGGCGGGTCAACGAGGTTTCAGCCATGCTGTCCGGCTTCTGCGGCCTCCGGAGCGGGGACCGGGTCACGCTCCACATGCCGATGGTCCCTGACCTTCCGGTGACCATGCTGGCATGCGCTCGCCTCGGCGTCGTTCATTCCGAGGTGTTCGGTGGCTTCTCCGGCACCGCCTGCGGCGGCCGTATAGCCGACTCGGCCAGCCGGGTGCTGGTGACAATCGACGGCTACTACCGGGATGGGAAATGGATCGACCATAAAGCCAAGGCGGACGAGGCCGTTGCCGTCGCCAAGCAAGAGGGGGTCGAAATAGAAAAGGTCCTCGTGTGGAGGAGGCACGCGGGTCAGTACCTTTCAAAAACTCCCATGGTAGAAGGGCGCGATTATTTCGTTGACGAGGTCATCGTCGACTATCTCCGCAAGGTCGTACCGCCGGTGTCAATGCCAGCAGAGGCGCCCCTTTTCTTGATGTACACCAGCGGCACGACCGGGAGGCCAAAGGGCGCCCAGCACTCGACGGGCGGCTATCTCTCGTACGTCACCGGCACTTCCAAGTACTACCTCGACATCCACGCCGAGGACACCTACTGGTGCGCTGCAGACATCGGCTGGATCACCGGTCACTCCTATATCGTCTACGGCCCGCTCTCCCTCGGGACCACGAGCGTCCTCTATGAGGGGGCGCCAACCAGCCCCGACCCGGGGCGCCCCTGGAGGATCGCCGAACGGCTGGGGGTCAATATCTTCCATACTGCCCCCACGACGATCCGGATGCTGCGCAAGCTCGGCCACGATGAGCCGGCCAAGTACGACTACCACTTCAAGTTGATGTGCACGGTCGGCGAGCCCATCGAGCCAGAGGTCTGGCGTTGGTACTACGACTCGGTCGGCAAGGGGGAGGCTGCGATCGTCGACACGTGGTGGATGACCGAGACGGGGGGTTTCCTCGCGAGCACCCTGCCCGCGCTCAAACCCATGAAACCAGGCAGTTGCGGCCCTGCGGCGCTCGGGATCTACCCCGTCATATACGACGAGGACGCCAAGACCGTCGAAGCCGGCAGAGGCAGCGCTGGCAACATCTGTATCCGCAACCCGTGGCCCGGGATAATGCAAACGGTCTGGGGCCAACCAGAGCGCTTCGTCCAGACCTATTACGCCAAGTACTGCCACGACAAATCGAGCAAGGACTGGCACGATTGGCCTTTCCTGTGCGGTGATGGAGCGCTGCAGTCCATGGACGGCTACTACCGGATCCTTGGCCGCATCGACGACGTGATCAACGTCGCCGGGCACCGGCTCGGCACCAAAGAGCTCGAATCTGCGGTGCTGACTGTGCCCGAGGTCGCCGAAGCCGCCGCCGTGCCTGTAATTGACGAAGTGCGCGGCCGTGTGGTCGAGATGTACGTGGCGCTCCAGCCCGGTGCCATAGCGAGCCAACAGATCGAAGACAAGGTCAAGGCCGCTATTGAGACACAAATCGGAAAGGTTGCCAGGCCGAAGAACGTCTGGATCGTCCCTGACATGCCCAAGACACGCTCGGGCAAGATCATGCGCCGTGTCATCGCAAGCATTTCCAACTTCGCCGACGTCGGAGATATCACAACGCTGGCAAACCCCGATGTAGTCGAAGGGATCCGTCAACACGTTTACAAAGAAAAGTCACAGCGCGGCGAAGCGCCTCGCGAGCTCACCACCAAGGAGCTCGAGGAGATCCAGTCCTACGGTCGCGCAGACTAACGGCAACAGGAGAGGCAGGGCCCGGTGCAGCAACCCAAACTGGGCTCGGGACATCATCTGACGGTCCGTCCCCTGGCGGTGGGGCCGCCCGTCGGACTGCCTGGTGCGGCGCACAGGGGATGGGCACGCCCAAACGGCCTCCGAGCGCGATGGCGACCCAGTCGAAAGGGTCCTTGACATGCTCTTTTAGCGCCCGATTCAACCGTGGACAAGTCCCGACGATATATACAACCAAGCGAGGCGCAACCAAGCGAGGCGCCCCCTGCCCTCCCCAACGCAGCGCTAGGAGCCGCTTTGGAAGGTCCGACGATCGGGATTCTGTCGCCGTTGATGGCGGGCTACTACTACGGCTCGCTCATTTCTGCCGTTAACCAAGCAGTATCTGCTGCCGGCGGGCGGCTCACGGCTATATCCACGGCGGCCTTCAGCTCCGGGTACCACAGAGAACATGTCATTGAGGACCTCCCCCACCTGGGATGGGACCGCATAGACGGCTTCGTCACCATTGCGAACGCCGTTTCTCTCGGGTACCTGGAAAAGCTCCGCGAGGCCGGCAAGCCGGTGGTTGCCCTCGGCCACGCAGAGCCCGGTTTCTCGTACCCGGCCGTCCTGCCCGACAACCGAGGCGGCATCCGCCAAGCCGTGGAGCACCTCCTGGAGCACGGCCATACCCGGATAGCTTTCGCCGGCAGCGTGGAGCAATACGACGTGAGCGAGCGGTATGCGGCCTACCGCGACGTCCTCTTGGCGCACGGGACCGACCCTGACCCCGCTCTCATGTACGACATCGAGGACAACCACGAGTTCGCGGGACGCCACGCCGCGGAGGCGATGGTTGCCGCTGGCCTCCCTTCGACGGCCGTGGTGGCAGCGACGGACCTCAACGCTGCAGGCATCATGGCAGCTCTGAAGGAAGCCGGCTACGTGCTGCCGAACGACCAGGCGATCACGGGGTTCGACGACATGCCGGGCGTCAGTTCGCTGTCGCCCAGCTTGTCGAGCGTCTCTCAGAACCTGGAGGAAATGGGCAGGCAGGCGGCTCAGTTGGTCATGCTGATGGTCGCCGGCGAGACGGTAAATGCTGGGCACTACGTCGTCGACGGGTCTTTCATAGCTCGTGAGAGCTGCGGTTGCGCCGCCAGGCCTCTCAGCCGGGAGGTTTCAGGGGACCAAGAATGGCAGGACCCTGTTGCGAGCCTCAACCAAGCGCTGCAACGCTTGGTGCCGCCGGGCACGGGCCCGGGGCACGATTTCCCGCAGGAAAAGGTCTCCAGGCTGGTGGCCGCAATGGAGAGCACCTTGCGCCAGGCAGCCGTTGGCGATGTCAACCCCGAGCAGCTGGCCAAACTTGGGCAGTCCTGCCAGGAGCTGTACAAGCTCGGGCCGAGCCAGGAAACCTCCGACGCCATCTTGAGCTTTACCAACCAGCTCAGCTCGCAGCTCAGCGCCGCCGCCGGGCCAGGCCGCCAGGAGGCTCTCGCGAGGCTCAGCAACTGCTGGGCCGAGGTGCGGCTCGGCCTTTCCAAGGCATTGCTGAACGAGCGCAACGACGCCTACTACGAACTTCGCAAAGCAATCCGCGATGAGCATGAGATTAGCGTTGACCTGCTCCGGAGCCACGAAGCTGACCCGCGCGCGCTCCGGTGGCTCGGGCGCACCAGGGCTATCGCCGGCGTACTGGCCCTTTGGAAGCAAGACGGGGACGGCTCCGGCACCGGCCGGGACGACGAGCATGCCGCGCCAACAAAAGCGGACCTCGATTTACGAAGGCTCGGCGCGGACGGACAGGTCGCGGATAGCCAGCTCGAGACCGGGCCACCACGCACCGGAGCGGGCCACAGGCCCGAGCTTGAAGTGGTCGGCACTTTCGACTCGGGAGGTCGTCCGTTCACAATGAGCACGACCTCCTACGAGATCGAAGCCTTCCCACCGCTGGAGCTGTTCCAGATGGCTGGTCAGGGTAATGTCCTGATGCACTTCCCGGTGACGAGCGAGGATATTGATTGGGGGATCCTGTCCGTGGCGGTCCCGCTCGACACGGGCTTCCTCGGACAGGACACCTATTTCCAGTGGGAGGCCCTGCTAAGCGAGGCCCTCGACTACCAGCACGTACTGCAGTCGCTGCGCGAGCGCAGCCAACAGCTTCACGAGCGGGGCGAGCAATTGGCGCTTTCGTACCGGCGTGAACGAGAAATGGCTCAAGCTGTGCGTGAGAGCGAGGAGCGCTACGCGCTGGCTGCCCGAGCCGCCAATGACGGCCTCTGGGACTGGGATCTCGACAAAGGAACTGTTTATTACTCCGCGCGCTGGAGCGAAATGCTCGGCTACGCCGAGGACGCCATCGGCAACAGCCCTGAGGAGTGGCTCGACCGGGTGCACCCTGAGGACCGTCCGGCCCTCGTGGCCGAACTTGTCGGCTTGAAACTCGGGGAACAGGCGTCGATCCTCAACGAGCACCGCGTGAAGTCGAGCGACGGTGGCTACCTGTGGTTGTCGTGCAGGGGCCTGGCAGTCCCGGGCCTAGGCCGCCCTGCAACGCGCATAGTCGGCTCGCTCACAGACATCACAGAGCAACGCCTGATGGAAGAGCGCCTGCGCCAGCAAGCCCTATTCGACAGCTTGACCGGCCTGCCCAACCGAACACTTTTTCTGGACCGCCTCAACCAGGCGCTCGCCAACTCCAAGCGCAGGAGCAACCACACCTACACTGTGCTCTGGCTCGACCTCGATGGCTTCAAGATACTGAACGACAGCCTCGGCCATCAGATGGGTGACAAACTGCTCGTCCAGGTAGCAGACCGCATTCGCGCCCAGCTTCGGGAGGCCGATACCGCTGCGCGCTTCGGGGGCGACGAGTTCGCTGTGCTGTTGCTGGACATCCCCGACGCGCCCACGGTGAAGGCAGTCGTCCGCAGGCTCCTCGAGAACCTGGGCGTTATTTACGACGTTGACGGCCACGAGATCGTCGTCACAGCAAGCATCGGCGTTGCGATGAGCTCGACGGGCTACGACCGCTCCGAGGATGTGTTACGCGACGCCGATATCGCAATGTACCGGGCAAAGTCGGACGGACGTGGTACCTACGCCATATTCGACTCGTCGATGCACGCCACGGCGATGGCACGGCTCAAGACCGAGACCGAGCTGCGCCAAGCGATCGAAAAGCGTGGCCAGGACAGCAGCCAGATGGAACTGCACTACCAGCCCGTGGTGCATATCGTCACTGGCGAGGTAATGGGCCTCGAGGCCCTCGTCCGCTGGCGCCATCCAATGCGCGGCCTTGTCACTCCTCTCGAGTTCTTGCAAGTAGCCGAGGACTCGGGCTTGATCGTGCCTATGGGACGATGGGTCGCGACGGAGGCT
>DATKHZ010000148.1:0-6471 GCA_035509995.1 Acidimicrobiales bacterium
CTCCGCATGTACTGGGACGGCGACGACGTGCCCGCCGTCGAGGTGCCACTCGGAGACTTCTTCTGCAACGGGTGGGCCTCTTTCAGCCCTGTCAACTCCTTGCCGATCGTCGTGGCCCCGAACCGAGGGATGAACTCGTACTGGCAGATGCCGTTCAAGTCGAAGGCTCGCCTGACCCTGGAGAACCTGAGCCCCAAGGACTTGACCCTCTACTACCAGGTGGACTACTCCGAACAGGAGGTTGCCGGGGACGCCGGCTATTTCCACGCCCGTTGGCGGCGCGACAACCCCTTGGGTGACGAAAGCGTCCACGAGCTTTTGGACTGCCCATCGGGGGCGGGCGTTTACTGCGGGACTTATATGGCCGTCGGGGTCAACTCCCCGGGGTGGTGGGGAGAGGGAGAGATGAAGTTCTTCCTCGACGACGACCGCGAGTTCCCGACCATCTGTAGTACTGGGACAGAGGACTATTTTGGTGGGGCATGGAACTTCGACGTCAAAGGTGAGGGTTACACGCCGTACTCCACCCCTTTCCTGGGCCTGAACCAGGTCATCCGCCCCGACGGCCTGTACCTCTCACAGCAACGATTTGGCATGTACCGCTGGCACGTCTTGGACCCCGTCGCCTTCGACGACGGCTTGAGGGTTACTATCCAGGACCTCGGTTGGCACGAAGACAGGACGTACCGTAAGCGTCGCGACGACATCGCGTCGCTAGTCACGTGGTACCACGCCCTGGCGGCCTGCATCCCGGCACCAGGGCTCACCCTGGCAGAAATGGAGACCTAACAAGGGGTGTTGACAGTTGACAGCAACGCGATCTCGTTGGTAGCGTTCCTGCAATCGATATCTGGCATGGATTCCTGAAACCGATTTCAGAGGGCTGGCTACATGCATTGGCCCAAACGAATTGTTCCAACGAATTGGTCCAACCAACTGGTGAAGTCGATAAAACAAATAGGAAGGGAGAAGCAATAAGTTGAGCGAAGAAGCAGCTAACAAGATAAGCCGGCGCACCCTGCTCAAGGGGGGCGTGCTCGCCGCCGGCGCGGCGGTTGCCCTGCCGGCTCTGGGCAGCAGTCTCGGCCAGGCAGCAGTCAGCTTGCCCATGAGGTATGCATCCACCAAGAAGACGACTGTCTCCTTGGTGGGGTTGTTCTTTATCCCGAGCGAACTGGCCGCTGTTCGCCAGGTCATCAATGAGTTCAATGCTCAGAGCAAGACGATATATGTCCAGTACGTTCAGTCCGGCTGGGGCGCCATCGGCAGCAAGATGACGGCCGACTTCTCCAGCGGTGACGTACCGGACCTGTTCCAGTACTACGACGCCGGCTTGGTCCCTTGGGCCGAAAACGGGCTGCTGACCAACCTGAAGGACCTGCTGCCCGCGAGCACCTGGGCCAAGGTCGTCCCCGGGACACTAAGCGTGCTCACCACGGCCAACGGTATTGCCGGGCTGCCGTTCGAAACCGAGACCCCCGTCGTCTACTACCGCCCCGACCTGTTCACCAAGGCCGGGATAACCCCGGCGACATTGGCCAACCCTTGGACATGGGACGAGCTCAGGGCGAATGCAAAGAAGCTCAATGACCCGAAGAACCAGGTCTGGGGTGTTTCGGCTAACTGGGCCTCATCTGAGATCCTGTTCAAAAATGGGCTCGCCTGGGAAGCCGGCGCCAACCCGATAGTGGCAAAAAGCGGCAGCTACTCGATAAACGTCAACGACCCCGGGACAAAAGCCGCTATCGAGTTCTGCGGTAGCCTCTTCTTCGAGGGCCTCGCCACCACAAGCACCTTCAACACCGATCAGGTGGCAAACTTTGCTGCCGGCCATGCCGCCATGTTGATGCGAGGCGCGTGGGCCCGGTCCTCTATCGGCTCCGACAAGGGCGGGGCCACCCTCAGCTGGGCGTGCATGCCATTTGTGAAGGGCACCAAAGCCAACTTGGGGACAGGAGCGGCCCAGACGCTGAGCATCCCGTCGACCTCCAAGAACAAGGAGGCGGCCGCAGAGTTCCTCCAGTGGTGGGGCAAGCCCGCCAATGTGGCCAAGATCTGCGAGGCTTCCGCCCAGATACCCCCTAACACCGAGGCTGTCGCGCTGCTGAAACAGTCCGTAGGGACGACCGATTACTGGAACATCGCGCTCGCCGAGAGCCCCGACCTCCAGGGACAGCCGTTCTGCCCGGGTTGGTTGCCCATGCTGGGTTCAGCCTGGGACCCTAACATGTACCAGTACTTCGAAGGCAAGATGTCGTACGCCGCCTTTGCTTCCAAGACAAACTCCGAAGGCACCGAGGCGGTGCAATTGGCCGCCGGCGTATAGCTTGACCGCAAGCATCGTCGCCCCCCCGGAGAGCGTAGCTACGCCGTCGGCGCCCGCCCGGCGCCGCTTCGGCTCGCGCAACCGTGCGGCTAGGGCGATGCTCCTGCCGGTGACGATCGTGGCCGTCGTCCTTGGCGGCTACCCGATCGTCACCGGCATTTGGGTCGGGTTTACCAACGAGCGAGTCGGAGGCGTTTTCGGTATCGTCAAGACCCGTTTCGTCGGCTTGACCAACTTCCGCACCATCATCGAAGACCCGCTGTTCCGCGGCGGGGCGGTGTTGATCCTCGAAATTGCCGGCGCTGTAGTCGCGATTACCTACGTCCTCGCCTACTTGCAGGCCTCTCTGCTCAACATGGACTTCCCCCTGCGTCGCGTCGTGCGCACCATCGCGCTTCTGCCGATGGCGGTGCCCGCCGTGGTCGTAGGGACGCTGTTCGGTTACCTGTACGACCCGAGCGTGGGCTCGATCGACGGCTGGCTAGTGCACCTGGGGCTGGTCAAAAACCCGCAGTTCTTGCCTGACGCCACTTTCCGCTGGATGTGGATCGCCATCCCGGCTATCTGGATGGCCCTGCCCTTCGCCACCCTGTTCCTGCTCGCCGCCATGCAGGGGATAGACGGGGAGCAACTGGAGGCGGCGACCGTAGACGGCGCCGGGTGGGCCCGGCGCTTCTGGCACATCACTTTCCCGGGTACGAGAGGAGCATTGGCGGCCATCGTCCCGCTTTCGTTTGCCGCCCAGATGTTGGCCTTCGAGATGTACTTGGCCCTGTTCGGCCAGGGAGGCGGCGACTTGGCGAGCGCTGGCGTACTCATCCCTACGGTGTACGCCTACCAAAACCTCAGCGACGGGCTGATGGGACGAGCAGCCGCTACGGGCGACCTGATACTGGTTGTGATTGTGGCGGCGTTCGGTGTCAGCCGCTACTTGTCCCTCCGGGAGGACCGCACACGGTGAGCGCATCATCCTTGGCAGCCGGGGACAGGGCAGCCTTTCCGGACAGGCGACCATGGTTGCCGTAGAGACAAAGCGACCGCCCGGCGACGTAGCCCGGTCTCGCGTCCCGTCGGCCCGTCCGCCGCGGATGCGACGTAAGCGCTCACTTGGCAACCGGGTCGTCATCCTGGTCGGAGCGCTCTTCTTTGTCGGTTTTGCCCTCTATCCCTTGGCTTACCTGGCTTCGGGCGCGTTGAAAACTCAGTCCGAGATTTACTCCGGCTTCGCCACGCTCCTGCCCAAGCACCCCACCCTGACAAACCTCCATCGTCTCCTTTTCGCCAATAGCAGCGCGGAGGGGATTTCGTTCTTCACCGCTGCGCGCAACAGCATCTTCATCGCCCTGATGACAATCGCTTTCACGGTGGCCGTAGCGGTGCCGGCCGCCTTCGTGCTGGCCCGCCGGCAGACCTGGTTCACGGCGCTGGTGCGGGGATGGGCCAGGCTCGCTCAGGTGGTGGGCGGCATCGTCGTCATAATCCCGCTGTTCCTCATACTGCACCACCTCCACCTGATAAACACCTTGGTCGGCGTATCGCTTGCCGAGACCATTCCCTGCTCTGCTTTCGGGATTTGGGTACTGACCGCCTTCGTGCGCCAGGTCCCCTACGAGATAGAGGAGGCTGCCCGAATGGATGGCGCCGGCGAGTGGGGCGTCCTCCGTCGGGTCGTCGTCCCGCTCATCCGGCCGGGCATGACGAGCGTCGTGCTGGTCGTTTTCCTGATCTCGTGGTGCGATTTCCTCAACCCGTTGGTACTTCTGAATAGCCCTGGACAGTACACGGTCACTGTCGCCCTCTACACCTACGTCGGCCAACCGGGCCAGACCTTGTGGGGCCAATTGCTGGCTTTTGGCCTACTTGCCTGCGTCCCGCCACTATTCGTGATCATCTTGGCCGAACGACATATAGTCCGCGGCTTGGTGGCTGGGGCGGTCAAGTGAGCAGCGCCAACCAAGTTTCAGTGGCTGTGGTGGGTGGCTACGGGGTGGCCCTGATCTTCGGGGTCAGGCGGGCGCCGGGCGCCGGTGAGACGGTACTTGCCGATTCGATCGGCGTCGACCACGGCGGCAAGGGCTCCAACCAGGCCGTCGCCGCCCGCCGCCTGGGTGCGCAGGTGGCGTTGCTGACAGCGGTAGGGCCTGACGCCTTTGGCAGCATGGGCCGTACGCTCTGGAAGGACGAAGGGATCGACACCCGCAACGTGGTAACCGGCCGGCTCGCGACGATGATGGGTTCAATTGTGGTTGAAGCCGGCGGGGAGAACCAGATCGTCGTCGGCATGGGCGCGTTGAGCGAACTGACAACCGGCGATGCTGACGCCTTCGCCGCCCAGATTGCCGCAGCGCAGGTTTGTGCTGTTTCGTTAGAGGTACCGGTACCTGTAGCCGCCCGCGCCCTCGCCCTGGCCAAGCAGGCCGGCACGCTTGCCCTGCTCAACCCGGCACCGGCGGTAGCACTCCCCGACGAGGTCCTACGTGACGTAGACGTCATCGTGCCCAACCGTTCTGAGGCCGAACTGATAACGGGGAGTGCCGTGGGCACCGGAGCTGGCATATTGGTCGACCGGCTCCGCGAGCGGACTAGCGCCCACATAGTCCTGACGCTCGGCGCGGACGGGGCCATGGTTGACGATGGGGCGACCCGTCACCATGTTCCCGCGGTTGTTGCCCCAACCGTCGTCGACACCACGGGAGCGGGTGACGCTTTCACCGGGGCGCTCGCAACTGCGTTGGGGCGCCGGCTCGACTTGTTGTCCGCCGTCGAGCTCGCTGCCGCCTCGGCGAGCCTCAGCGTCCGGGTTGCTTCGGTGATCCCATCGCTGCCGCACCTTTCCGACCTGCCGGTGGCGCTTCAGGAGCGAGTGGCCTAACCAGCTCGCTAGGGTTAGCTGCTCGGGTCCGCCAGCTTCTCCTCCGCGAACCTCTTTGCCGCAACATAGTCTCCGCGCCAGATCGCAGCACAATGTGACGCGTAGGAGGGGGTCACCAGTGGAGGCACTGAGGATTTGGGCCGGGAGAGACGCAGCTCCCGGATCTCTTCCACGGCCCGGACCGCTGCGCGCATCGCTTCGATAAATTGCTGCCGTTGCACCGCCGAGGCTTCTAGTGCCCTCAGAGCTACTTGACCACTGCGCTCCACAATGGCGGTTTTGAGCTTCACGCCATGCTCTTTACTGGCATGCAACCTCGGGTCCTCGCCAATAACCCCGTCCAGGGCGATAGACGGGTCAAGCTCGCTGATCCTAACCAGCCTCTCTGAAACAGCCCACATGAGCGAGGTCTCCCCAGGCCCCGCGTGGTCCCCCGTGTACATGTCGCTGACCAGGTCGTACTCCGTCAATGGCAAAACTGTCACCGGGGAGCGGTCCATCACGTTAACGGCAGCACGCTTAAGGGCAAGCGTCTGGTCGACGCCGAAATGTCCAGCAAATGCAACGATAACTCGGAAACCCATGGCCCCGAACTGCTCGAACAGCCCGGACAGCACCGGCTCGACAAGCTCGATAGAAAGCTTCAAGGTATATGGGTAGGGCACTCCCCCGACGCCCCAGTACGAGACCGGTCCAGACACCGCGTCACAAGCCTCGGCGATCGCTCCGCAGATGTCCGCCGCCACTAGCCCATCGAGCCCGAGAGGAAGATGATGGCTGTGCCATTCGATAGTGCCGAGCGGTAGGACCAAGATCGGTGCCCGCGCCAAAGCGGCGGCAATCTCATCGGGAAAAAGTTCGGTCAGATTGCGTGGCACAACGCCTCAGCCTTCCATCGCGACGATGGCTCGCAACCCGCGATTCTCATGGTTTGGCTCAAATAGTTGTGCGACTTCCATTAATGGAACGGTATGGGTACCGATAAGGTCGAGCTGAAGGCGACCGTCGATATACCAAATCCGCGAACATCGGCAGGTCACGCTCAGGGGTCACGTTGCCGTAAATGCACCCTTGCACACGCTGCTGCTTGCTCATAAAAGACCGTGGCTTCATGCTTAGGACCTCGTCGCGCCCGGCCGCGCCGACCAGGGTCAGCGTGCCCCCGCGAGCGAGCATGTCGATCCCAGCAGCCATCAGCTCTGGTCGCCCAACGACCTCGAACACGTGATCGACGCCGCGGCCTCCCGTGATCTCGCGAACGGCTACGACAGGG
>DATKHZ010000149.1:0-2044 GCA_035509995.1 Acidimicrobiales bacterium
CCACAAAACCGGAGAATCCGCCTCCAGGTCGCGTGGCCGGCACCCGCTTAACCTGTGGCCAGCCCCCCGCGCAAGCTCCGTTTCCCCAGGCCAGCCCCAAACGTGAAGACCTCGCTCACGTTTCTCGCTTAGTCCCCCGGCCGCGTGCCCGTTGCGTGCCCGATCGCTTGGACATGTCGAGCGCGGCCTAGCGTTCTTCCCGACCTGATCGGCGATGGCGCGCTGTCGTCCGGCTACCGAAGCTCTGATGAGATCATTGTCGGCTTCAAGCAGCGGGGCGAAATTGCTGCCATGCTCCCTGATGGCCTCGCCGGCTGGACAGGCTCGGGCTTGGAGTATCGTCTGTACCGGCCCCACCGAGACTGGACGCATCACGCGCCTGTCAACCCGTTCGGAGGCCATCGTGAACATCTCGACCGCAGGCCCCACTATCGTGACCTCGAAGGCAAAGGACGCCCTCGCCTTCTACGCCACCCACTTCGGCCTCACCGCCAACGACTACGGCGCCGGCCGCCGACCGCCGACCGATCGTCACCGTAGCCCCGTGGCCTCGACAGCGGCGCGAGCCCGGTTTGCTACACGAGTTCGCCGAGCAGGTCGCTCATGACGTTCTTCGCCGTCGAGTCTTCCTGATCGAGATTTTTAATGGCGGAGCGCGTCGTGGTGGTGAGGTCACCGTGACCGAGCCGGTGGCGAACCTTCTCGATGTCCACGCCCTTGTCGATGAGCCACGAAGCGTGGGTATGGCGGACCTGGTAAGGCGTGTAGTGGAACGGGAGGTCCGCTTCCTTGACTGCCTGTTTCCAGATCCGCCCCCCAGGTGTTGTCACCTACGTACTCGGTAGGGTCACGGCGACGGTCAGCTGACCACTCCCGCTCGGTGCGCCCGGCGCGCTGTCGTTTGCGGTCACGTCCGTAGTCGGCGGCCCATTGACGGCAGCCCTCACAACGGCACTTAGCCATGGCGTACGCGCCGAGGGTTCCGTGAGGGTACTGCCTGCGTCTTGGAGACACGCGGCATCGAGGCAGTCAGCTTAGTGCGGCATGGCTCCATGCAACGGGGCTACGCTGCACCAGCCTGCATAGATTCCAGGTAGCGGCGATTTCCTACCCAACTTTCTACCCAAACAGATAGCCTGGCGAAGCTGAGATGTTATATACCCTGGTGATAGCGGGTAATCGAAGTAATGCACCCAGATGGGCCACTAGCCTTCCAAGCTGGTCATGCGGGTTCGATTCCCGTCATCCGCTCTAGGGTTCGGGGCGTCGTGCCCGTTGCGTGCCCGATCGCATGGATCCGCGGGTCGTTTTCGGCTTGTCCCGCCTCGTCACTGCTGCCAGCATCGGGCCATGGTGAACGTCACCGTCGAGGGCTTCACCGTTCCGCTCTCGACGGTCCATAACCTTCTCGCTGAGCTGGGAGAACGGCCAGAGGCTCCCCCACCGCCATTTGGCCGCACGCTCTTCTGAGCCCTCCTGGCAGCGACGAACAGCTTGCCCATGCCCGCCGCTATCTTCTGGTCGCGCTCACGGGTGGCGTGCTGGTAGATGAGTGCGGCGCGCGGGCTTGAGTGGCCCATCCGCTCCATTAGCCCCTTGAGACTGGCGCCCTGAGCGGCCGCCATCGTGTTCCCGGTGTGCCGCAGGTCATGGAAGTGCAGTTCCGTCAGGCCGACCGCTCCCCTGGCCCGGTACCCGACGTCGCGGAAGTTCGACCGGCGCAGCCGGCCGCCCTTCGGGCCGATGAAGACGAGCCCGTTCGGGCCGGCTTCGGCGAACCTCTCCGGGTGGTCGGCGAGCTCGGGCACGATGTCGGCCGGGAACGCGACCGTCCGGGTGCCGGCGCGGGACTTCGCGTCGCCGTCGATGAGCCGCCCGTCATCCATCTCCGACGTCGATGCGGAGGCGTGCGGCGTCCTGGCCTGGGGGGGCGCCGAACAGGCGGCGGTACTCGCGGTTGAACTGGGTCGGGCTGTCGTAGCCGACGAGATGCCCGACGCCGGTGACATCACCTGGGCGGGCGACCAGCAGCGAGCGGGCTTCC
>DATKHZ010000150.1:0-5059 GCA_035509995.1 Acidimicrobiales bacterium
AGATTGTCTATGTGTCGATGGGCGAAGGCGCGACTTCGGAGGGGGAGTTCTGGGAAAGCCTCAATACGGCGTGCTCTTTCCGCCTCCCGGTGCTTTACGTAGTAGCCGACAACGGCTACGCGATATCGGTGCCTGCACGCCAGCAATCGCCGGGGCCGATCTCCGAACTGGTGAAGGGGTTCCCTGACCTGGCTGTGCACCGGATGGACGGCCGGGATTATTTCGAGGTACGCAAGAAGGCGCCCGGGATCGTGGCCTCGGTCCGCCAGGGTACGGGCCCGGCGCTCGTGCACGCCACCGTCAACCGGCCGTATTCGCATTCCTCAGCGGACACTCAGAGCAAGTACCGCCCCAAGCGCGAACTGGACGACGAGGCCTGGACCGACCCTATTGCGGCGTTGGAACGGGCCATTCTCGAAGGGCAAATCCTTTCGCCTGATGGAATAGCTGAGATGCGCGAGGACGCCCGCAAATTGGTTGCCGAGGCGGCCAAAGATGCCCTCCTGGCGGAGCGGCCGGACCCGGCCACGGTGCGAAGCCATCTGCTCGAGCTGCCGGAGGTGTCGCTGGAGGAGTCTTCGGACGAGGCAGCCGCGGGTGGCGCGGGTAACAGCGAAGGGCCTGTGGTCGCTATGGGTGAGGCTGTCCGCCTCGCCCTGCACGAAGCCATGTCGGATGACCTCCGGGTCAGGGTTTTCGGCGAGGATGTGGCTGACGCCCCCGAGGAGCTCCTAGACGAGCTGGAGGGCAAAGGCGGCGTATTCGGCACGACGTTCGGCCTCCAGCGCAAGTTCGGTTCTGACAGGTGTTACAACACGCCCCTTGCTGAAGCCAATATCGTCGGCCGAGCGGTGGGCCAGGCCATGCGGGGCCTCCGGCCGGTGCCGGAGGTGCAGTTCTTCGATTACATCTGGACGGCGATGCAGCAGATAAAGAGCGAGGCCGCCACCGTGCGGTGGCGCTCGGCCGGGGACTGGAACTGCCCGATGGTCCTGCGGGTGCCCATTGGCGGTTACCTGGCTGGCGGGGCGATCTGGCATTCGCAATCAGGCGTTTCAATTTTCGCCCAGGTACCTGGGCTAGTGATCGTGATGCCTTCGCGCACGGTCGACGCGGTGGGGCTTCTTCGGACTGCGCTCAGCGGAGAGGACCCCGTCCTGTTCCTCGAGCACAAGCACCTCTTGCGCCAGCGGTACACCGAGGGGCCGTTCCCGGCCAAGGGTTTCCGGCTTCCCTTCGGCAAAGGCCGCATTGCACAGCCCGGCGACGATCTGACGATTGTCACCTATGGCGCCACCGTAGAGCGGTCCTTGCGCGCAGCCAATGCGACCGGGGCCAGCGTCGAAGTCATCGACCTTCGCTCGGTAATGCCTTGGGACCAGGAGCTCGTCGCCGAGTCCGTCGCGCGCACCGGGCGCCTGCTGGTCGTCTCCGAGGACAACCTGACGTGCGGCTTTGCTGCCGAGGTGGCGGCTTGGGCGAGCGAGCACAGCTTCGGCGACCTGGACGTCCCGGTCAGCAGGATCGGCGCCGCAGACACCCACGTCTCTTACGAGCCCACTCTCGAGCGCGCCACATTGCCTCAGACCGAGCAAATAGAAGCCGCCGCACGGCGTCTGCTTTCTCTCTGAGCCGGCAGGCAGCGCTAGCTCCGCCGTTAGCGCTAGAGTCGGGCTAGGAATGATACGTTTTGGGCGCAATATCGTGCGCCTCGTCGTGGTCCTTGCAACAACGGGGGCCTTTGTGGCGACGGCCCTTGTTGCGATCGGATATTCCACTTTCCGCCTCGCCCGAGATGCCGCGACGGCAAGCGAACTGCGACTTCCCGACCTTGCGACTGGTGCGGCGGTCCCGTCGGTGATCTATGCGGCGAACGGCACGGTAATGGCGACTCTGCGTTCTTCTCTCAACCGCCAGCCGGTAAGCCTCGACCAGATCCGCCCGATCCTGGTCCAAGCGGTCCTCGACACCGAGGACCATAGCTTTTGGGACCATGGAGGCATCGACATTGAGTCATTGGTACGGGCCGCGTTGGCAGACGTGAACGCCGGCTCGGCGGTCCAGGGCGGTTCGACCATCGCCCAGCAGCTCGTGAAGACGACTTACCTCACGAACCAAAAGACCCTCAGCCGCAAAATACGAGAGGCCGTCCTGGCCGAGCGCCTGGAGGAAAAGTACACAAAGGCAGAGATACTCGACGCTTACTTGAACTTGGTCTACTTGGGCAGCGGTGCCTACGGCGTTGAGGCCGCCTCCAAGGAGTACTTCAACGAGGATGCTGACAAAGTTAACCTGGCCCAGGCTGCACTGCTTGCGGGCCTGATCCAGGCCCCAAGTGGTAATGACCCGCTGACAAACCCCGTCGGTGCGCGCGAGAGGCGCAGCCAGGTGCTCTCGCGGATGGTGTTCTACAAATCGATTACCCCGGCCGAAGCCGCCGCCGCCAACGAGGCTCCTCTGCCTACCAGTGTGCACGACGCCCCGGGGGTGTCCTATACCTCTTATGGCTATTACGTGGACCAGGTGGTTAACCAACTGCTCGACAACACAGCGCTTGGACAGACCACGGACGCGCGCTACAGTGCCCTGTTCACCGGCGGCCTCAAGATTTACACAAACGAAATACCGTCTTTACAGACCTACGCAAAACGCGTGGCCGTGCAGGACATCCCTTCGAGCCTGGCGCATGTGGTCGCGGCCTTTGCGGTGATCGACCCCCGCAGCGGCAACGTCGAGGCTCTGGTGGGCGGGCCTTCGGGTACCAACCAGTTCGATGACGCGGTCCAGGGCGAGCGCCAGCCGGGCTCCGGTTTCAAGCTTTTTACCTTGATCGGGGCACTCGAAGAAAATTACGACGTCTATGACTCGATCCTGGCCACTTCGCCCTGCGCCGTAGTTTTCCCGGGCGTGGCCCTCCAGTACGGTTATAACCTGAACCACCTGATGAACAACGACCCGGGCGACCCGAACGGCGTTGTGAGCCTGGTGGAGGCCACCGCCCTGTCGGTCAACTGCGCCTACCTACGTCTCGCCCACGAAGTTGGCCTCCAAAAGGTCATCGACGTCGCCAAGAGCATGGGTGTGTCGGACCCCACTCTCAACCCGAGGAACCCATCGCTTGTCATCGGCACCGAAGCGGTCCACCCGATCGAGATGGCTGCCGCGTATGCCACCGTTGCCGACGGCGGCATTTACCATGCGCCCACGTTTGTGAGCCGGGTGGTGGACCGCAGCGGCGCCGTAATTTACAAAGGCGAGAGCGAGGGTAAGCGCGTCTTTTCTGACCAGGTCGCCAATGAGGCAATGATTGCATTGCGTGCGACTGTCCAGTACGGCACCGGTACTGCCGCAGCATTGCCCAATGCCGATGTAGCTGGTAAGACGGGCACAACCGAAAACAGTGTTGACGCCTGGTTCAACGGCATAACCCCGACGCTCGTTTCGTCAGTTTGGATCGGGGACCCCAAGGGCGAGGTGCCCATGTACGTGAACGGACTAGAAGTCTTCGGGGCCGATTACCCGACCCAGATTTGGCACGATGTCATGGCTTTTGCCCTAAAGGACGTTCCCTACACGGCTTTTCCGCCTCCTGACCCGGCGCTGATGCCCCCTGAGCAGTACATAGATTCGGATGCCCTAGCGAGAGACGACCTTCTGTCCCACGGCGGCCTTGTGCGTAGTACGTGTGTGGCGAGCGGATCGGTAAACCCGTGCCCGACGACCACCACCAGGGCGCCAACGACGACACGGCCGCCTACCACCGTGGCCCGGACCACGACAAGCGTGTTCGTATTGCCTCCGCCCCCTACAGGAGACCTTTTGCCTGCTTCAACAATCGTGCCGGTGACGACGGCGTTGCCGAGAGCTACGGTAACAAGAGCGGCTCCCGCAACGACAGCAGCGCCGGTCACCACTTTGGCGCCGGTCACCACTTTGGCGCCGGTGACGACGGCTTTGCCGCCGACCACCTCCGTAGCGCTAACTACGCCCCCACCCGCGACCACCGCCTTAGCACCCGTAACTAGGCACCCGCATAAGAGCAAGAAAGTGGCGGTGACGACCCCGCCACCGGTGACGAGCATTGCGCCCGTGACGACGGCTCTGCCGGTGGCTACGACCAACTTGGAGACCCCGCCGCCAGCGGCGTTGCCGGCGGCGACGACCCTGCCGAGCGCGACGACGTCTCCTCCCCCCACGACACTGTCAGGCCTGCATACCACGCGCCCCGGCGTTGCGCTCCGCCAGCAGGCAAAGCACGGCAGCCAGCAGGCAGAGAACGGCAGCCAGCAGGCAGAGAACGGCAGCCGGCAGGCAAGTCAGGGCGTCCGGCAGGCAAATTACGACACGGGGAGCCTGGGCCAGTGAGCGCGACCGACTTCGAGGCCCTCCTCGCCCTCCAGGACCTGGACACCCATATCGACCAGGAGGTGCACCGAAAGGCACAATTGCCCGAGCGCGCCGAGCTTGCGGAGATCGAGCGCCTTGTGGGGCAAGCCCAAGCCGCCCGTTCTGTGCTGGCCGCCGCGCTGGGTGAGGTGGCATCTCGCCAGGAAGCGGCCGAGCGTGAGCTGAAGGTGACCGAAGACAGGGTCGTGCAGGTGAACCGCAGGCTGTACGGAGGCACGGTGACTGCATCGCGCGAGCTGCAGGCCATGGCCGAAGATGTCGAAGGTCTGAAAAGGCGCGCCTCGGAGCTCGAGGACAAGGCTCTCGCGTTCATGGAGGAGCGCGAGCCCTTCGATGCGGATCTGGCCGCGCTGGACGGCAAGCTTGCCGAGCTCACGGAGCGCCAGGGGGACACCCTCGAAAGACTGGGTGCCGCTGAGACCGAAGTTGACGCCTCCATTGCAAGGTTGGCGGCGCAACACCCTGGAGCGGTTGAGGCCGTCCCAAAACCGCTATTGACAGCGTACGACCGGCTGCGCTCGCGCCTCGGAGGGGTCGCTGTGGCCCGGTTAGTCGGCGGGCGTTGTGACGGTTGTCATTTGAGCCTCCCGGCCATGGAACTCGACCGTATCCGCCACCAAAACGCTGGCTCCCTGGAGACCTGCGAGCAATG